>JAGRED010000218.1 GCA_020446725.1 Parvularculaceae bacterium
CCGGCGTGAACCGGCGCGGCTCGTCAAAGACGCCGTAATTCGGCAGCCGCACCTTGTAGCGGACGGCCGTGATCGCGCCGCCCTCAAGCAGGATTGCGGCGTTGTAGAGCGCTGCGCCGTCTCGCCAGGGCGAGCCGATGATCATCGCCGGGCCGCCGTCGGACGTCGCTTCGGCGAGCGCCTCGACCGCCTCACGGCAAGCGCGCTGGAAGGCGGGCTTTTGAACGAGGTCTTCGGGCGGATAACCGCAAACGACGAGTTCGCAGAAAACGGCGAGATCGGCGCCCGCTTTGGCCGCCTCGGCGCGCGCAGCGAGAATTTTCGCTTTGTTCCCGGCGATGTCGCCGACGATCGGCGCAATCTGGCAAATGGCGATGGAAAGACGTTTGGTCATGCGGGTCTCTTTACGCTGTCAGCGGAACCGATGGAATATCCTTGAGCTTTGGCGGCGAGATTCGGGCTGGATCGCGCAGACGCGCAGCGCGTAGGATCAGCGGGCCGTCGCCGTCTTTCCCTGCGCGGCGCGCCGGCGCATTCTGGAGATCATCATGTCGAAGCACCGCATCTATACGACGAGCTTCGCCAGCGTTTATCCGCATTATGTCGCCAAGGCCGAAAAGAAGGGCCGGACGAAAGCGGAGGTCGATGAAATCATCCGCTGGCTGACTGGTTACGACGGAAAGGCGCTTCAGCGCGAGCTGGACAAGAAAACGGATTTTGAGACCTTTTTCGCGACGGCCCCTAACATGAACCCGGCGCGGAGCCTGATTACGGGCGTCGTCTGCGGCGTCCGGGTGGAGACGGTCGAAGAGCCGCTCATGAAGGAAATCCGATATCTCGACAAGCTGGTCGATGAGCTCGCCAAGGGAAAGGCGATGGACAAGATATTGCGGAAATAAGCGCTGCGCCCGGCCGCACGAATGAAGCCGTCGGCCGCAGCGACGGTTGACGTCCCTGCGCACCCGCGCATTCTGGCGCGATGGCCGTGAATGGATTCACGGCCCATTCCCGCAGGAAGGATCGATTAATGACTGACGAAAAACACAGCGCCATCGGCGTGAAAGCGCGGATCGCCGGCGTTCTCTACCTGCTGGTGATCGCCGGGGGGCTGTTTGCTGAAGCGGGCGTTCGTCAGCAGATCATCGTCAGCGGCGATCCGGCGGCGACGGCGCAGAACATCCTCGCCCATGAAGCGCTCTTTCGCCTCGGATTTTCAGTCAACCTCGCCTACATCCTCTGCAACATTCCGTTCGCCGCACTTTTCTATGATCTTTTCAAACCGGCGAGCAAAACGCTTTCCTTCATGGTCGCACTATTGGTGACGGCGACGACGACAATCGAAGCCGTCAATCTTTTTCATCAGATGGATGCGCTAGACATATTGGTCAGCGCTAATCTTTCCGGCTTCACGCCTGCGCAATTACAGCAATTGAGTTACGCATCGCTCGACGCATTCGGAACCGGTTTCGCCGTGAGCCTCGTCTTTTTCGGCGTCGCCTGCCTGCTCTACGGCATTCTCATCCTGCAATCGGGATTCGTTCCGCGCTTTATCGGCTTGCTGATGGCGATCGCAGGCGCTTGCTATCTGACGAACAGCTTTGCGATTTTTCTTGCGCCGGATCTCGCCGCCGCGCTTTTCCCGTATATTCTTCTGCCCTGCCTTGTCGGCGAATTGCTGTTCGCCTTATGGCTGACGGCGATGGGCGTCGATCGCAAAAGATGGGCGCGGGCGAACGCGGCCGCCTAAGCGGCCGCGCTATTTTCATACGCTTATTGCGCGCCGCGATAAGCGAGCGGCAGATCGCCTTTGGAAAGATCCTTGTAACGATCGCGCAGCATCGTCTGGCGGTTCTTGAGGGACGTCACGCGTCCGTCGATCAACACCGCGACCGGGCGTGTTGAAACTTCAAGCGGGTCGCCGTCCCAGATGACGACGTCGGCCGTCTTGCCGATTTCAAGCGACCCAAGCCGATCGGCAACGCCGAAAATCCGCGCGGGGTTGATGGTGAGCGCCGCAAGCGCCGCATCATAGGGAAGCCCGTTGGCGACCGCGTTGCCCGCCGTCTGCGGCAGGAGGCGCAGATTATACGTGCCGGCGTAGGAGCTTGCGAAAGCGATTGTCACGCCGGCCGCCTGGAGCCGCGCCGCATTGGCAAGCGTTGAGGTCAGGTCTTCAAACTGCGACGGCAGATTGAAGATCGGATCGAGAAGGACCGGAATGTTCGCCGCGGCGATTTCTTCCGCGACGAGATGCGCCTGCGATCCGCCGAGGATGATGACGTTGATGGCGTATTGCGCTTTCAGCTTCATCAGCGCACGGATATCCGTCGCGCTGTCGAGCGCGACGACAAGCGGCTGACGTCCCTGCGCGACGGCGCCAAGCGCTTTCAGGTCAGCGATCGAAAGGCCGCCATTGCGCGGGCGCATGACAAAGCCGCCGGGATTTGCGGCGTAGGCTTTTGCGTCATCCAGCGCCTCGCGAAGCGCCGCCCAGTTTCCAAGCCGCGTGCCGCCATTATAGCCGATGCCGGCTGCGCCCATGGCGACCGACTGAACGGCCTGCGCGCGCGTAATCGAATTCGCCCTGCCGGAAAGATCGACGATCGCGCCCTGCCCGCCGAACATCTTCGCGCCGAAGCTCGGCGACGAGACGGCCCGCGTCACGCCGCCGGCGCGATTGATCGCGATCAAGGTCGAGGCGGGATTAAACGCGTCGACCGCGTCGAGCCCCGCCGAGACGGGAAAGTCGTTCTTCGTCGAGGCGTCGTTCGCTTCCTCGTCGAGCCCGATTTCGACAAGGCCGATCTGCGACCACGGCGCGATCAGCCCCGGCGTCACAATGCGTCCCTGAGCGTTGATGACCGTCGCGCCTTCCGGCGCAGGCAGGTCCTGGCCAATCGCGGCGATGACGCCGTCGCGGATGATGACGTCTCCATTGTCGAGGCGGCCGGCGTCTGCGCCGGCCATCGTGTAGACGCGAGCGTTCTGGATCGCGATCGTTTGCGCCGACGCGACCGAAACGGACGCTGCGAGCGCGACGAGCGATGTTGCGAGCGTTTTCATTATCGTCAGTCTCATTTTCACTGCCCCGATCCGCCGTTAAAGCCCTGGCCGTATTGCCCAACCTCAAAATCCATGCGCGGCGAGCGTTTAGGATCCGACGCGTCGTACAAAAGCGCGCCGTCGACAAAAACTTTCTCCGTCTTCGCGTAGACCGAGAACGGATTTGCATTCCAGATCACGACGTCCGCCATCTTGCCGGTCTCAAGCGAGCCCGTCTTGTCAGCGATGCGCATCGCTTTCGCAGGGTTGAGCGTGATCCAGCCAATCGCGTGTTCGGGAGTTATCTTCAGCCCCATCTTCACGCCGTCAGCCATCGCCTTGCCCGCTTCCTGATTGAGGCGCTGGATGCCGTATTCGTCGTCGGAGTGAATGATGGCGCAGCTGCTCGGCTGAACATCGACGAGCGCCGCATTCTCGCGCACTGAATCATACGCTTCGAGCTTGAATCCCCACCAGTCGGCCCAGACCGCGGCGCATATGCCGTTCTGGGCGAGAAGATCGGCGATCTTGTAGGCTTCGACGGCGTGATGGAACGTCGCGACTTTATAGCCGAATTCCTTCGACATATCGATGACTTGCGCCATCTCGTCAGCGCGATAGCAGTGCATGTTGACCGTGATGTCGCCATTGAGCGCGGCCGCGAGCGTTTCAAGCTTCAGATCGCGCGACGGCGCTTCCGGCGCCTTGTCGTCGCCATCCTTCGCGGCGTCTTTCTTGTCGCCCTTCTTCTTTTCCCAGGCGTCGTTCTCGTCCCAGTATTTTTCCCATTTCTTCTTGTAGTCGGCAGCCTCGATCCAGGCGGCGCGATAGCCGGAGAAATTCGCCATGCGCGTCGAGGGGCCGCCCTTTTCGCCGTAGACGCGTTTCGGGTTTTCGCCGCACGCCATCTTGAGCCCGTAAGGCGCGCCTGGAAACTTCATGCCCTGAACGGTTCGAGACGGAACGTTTTTCAGGATCGCGGAGCGGCCGCCGAACAGGTTGGCTGACCCTGGCAGAACCTGAAGCGCGGTAACGCCGCCTGCAAGCGCGCGCGTGAACCCGGCGTCCTGCGGCCATACGGAATGCTCGGCCCAGACCTGCGCCGTGTTCGGCGATGTCGCTTCATTGCCGTCGGAGGTCGAATCCGTTTGCGGCGACGGGTAATCGCCAAGGTGAGAGTGAATGTCGATGACGCCTGGCGTCACCCATTTGCCTTTGGCGTCGATCACGACGGCCCCGTCCGGCGCGGCGAGATCGGCCCCGCCGACGCCCGCGATCTTGCCGTTCTCAATCAGCACCGAGCCGTTGTCGATCCGTTCGCCCGTCCCGGTCAGCACCGTCGCGCCGCGGATGACGGTGGTCGATGAGGGATAAGGCTCATAGGTTGATGGAAACGCGTCCGCCGCCGCCCAGCGGCCTTTCTCTCCGGCCGGCGCAGCCTCGGGTTTCGCGGTCGCCGCCGCTGTCGTATCCGCCGCATCCGCTGCGTCAGAAGCCTTTTCGCTCTTCCCGCCGCAGCCGACAGCCGCCAGAATGACGGCGAGTGTCGCCGCCGCTTGGATTGGTGCTCGCATGTCGATAGTGACCCCAGTTTGGATGTGAGTGTCACAAACCTAGAGCATTTTGCGCGGGATAGAAGGCCGGTCGACAGAGCGAAATGCGATGAGCCGAGCCAGGCCTGCGATGAAAGGAATGTCTGATGAAGATCACCCGTCGTTCAGCGCTCGGCGCCGTTATCGCCGGAGGCGCCGCCGCCTGCACGAATTCACCGCCTCGAACAGCGTATGAATCGGCGACAGGCGAGCCGAACGCCGTCTTCGCGCATGGCGTCGCGAGCGGCGACCCGGGCGCTGACAGCGTCGTCCTGTGGACGCGCGCAACAACCGGCTCGCAAACGCCCGTCACGCTGACATGGGAACTTTCAGAGCAAGGCGATTTCGCGAATGTCGCTGCGAGCGGCGAGGTCATCTCGCGCCCTGAGGCCGATTTCACCGCAAAAGCCGTCGCCGGCGGCCTTGCGCCCGGGAAGCGCTATTTTTACCGGTTCCGCACAGGCGACGCCGTCTCGCCGACGGGGCGCACGCGCACGCTGCCGGTCGGCGCGCTCGACGCTGCGAATTTCGCCGTCATTTCCTGTTCGAACTACCCCTTCGGCTATTTCAATGTTTACGATCTCATCGCGCGCCGCGACGATCTCGACGCGGTCATCCATCTTGGCGATTACATTTATGAATATGGCGGCGGCGATGGCGAATACGGCGCCGCGGAAGGCGCGCGTCTCGGCCGGCCGCACCAACCGCCGCATGAACTGAACTCGCTCGCCGATTACCGGACGCGCCATGCGCAATACAAGGCCGATCCAGGCCTTCAGGCGGCGCATGCGGCGCACCCGTTCATCACCATCTGGGACGATCATGAAGTCGCCAACGACACGTGGTCCGGCGGCGCGCAAAATCACGATCCCGAAACCGAGGGCGATTGGGGCGCGCGCAAACGCGCGGCCCTTCAGGCGTATTACGAATGGATGCCGATCCGCGAGCCCGACGCCGCCCGTCCGAAGGAAGCGATTTTCAGGTCCTTTTCCTATGGCGACCTTCTCACGCTCGCGGCGCTGGAAACGCGGCTGATGGCGCGCGCGAAGAGTTTTGAATACAACGAAATCGTGCCGACGCTGACATCGCCCGAGGCGGTTGCGAATTTCCGCGACAATATTCTGTGGGCGGCGGATCGCGAAATGCTCGGCGCCGAACAGCTGGAATTTGTCAGCAACGCGCTCAAAACCTCGAAAGATGCCGGCCAGCCCTGGCGCCTCATCGCCAACCAGGTGATCATGGCGAAAGTGACGGCGCCCAATCTGGAGCCGCATCTGACCGACGCCGACATCGCCGAACTCGAGGCGCAATGGGATCAGGCGCGCGCTTTCGTCAAATTCTCAACTCTCGGCCTGCCGACCAATCTCGACGCATGGGACGGATACCCTGCGGCGCGCGAGCGGTTTTATGAAAAGACGAACGAATCGATCGGCCATGACGGCATCGTCGTCGTCACCGGCGACACGCACACCTGGTGGGCGAATGACCTTGTCGCAAAGGACGGCGCGCATGTCGGCGTCGAACTCGGCTGTCACTCGGTCACTTCGCCATCGCCTTACCGCAAGGAATTTCTCGGCGGCAAGGGCGCCGAATACGCGCTGCTGACCGGACGCGACAACAGCGACGTGCGTTACATTTCGGGCGAGGATCACGGCTATATCTCGCTCGCTGTCGCACGCGACAAGATCGACGCGCGCTTCATCGCCGTCGATACGATCGAGGCGCCGCATTATGAAGGCTTCGAAAAGGCCGGGTTCACGATCAAGAAGTCGGGCGGCAAGGCGCAATTCGCGGGCGTGCGCGGCCTCTCCCTGAAAGAGCGCGTGGTGTTTTGATGACGAAGGCGGCCCTTGTCGATTACGCCCGGCGGTTGCCGAAGGCGGAATTGCATCTTCATCTTGAAGGCAGTCTTGAGCCCGAAATGATGATTGCGCTCGCGCAGCGCAACAAGATCTCGATCCCGTTCAAAACGGTCGAAGAGGCGCGCGCCGCCTATCAATTCACGAAGCTGCAGGATTTTCTCGATCTTTATTATCAGGGAACGCAGGTGCTGCGCACGGAGGAAGATTTTTTCGACCTCACCATGGCGTATCTGAACCGCGTGCGCGCAGACAATGTGCGGCACGTCGAATTCTTCTTCGACCCGCAAGGACATGCCGAGCGCGGGCTGCCGTTCAATGTATCGATCAGCGGCATCCTGACGGCGCTCGGCCTCGCGCGCGCGCAGTTCGGCATGACGGCGAAACTGATCCTGTGCTTCCTGCGCCATCTCGATGAGGAGGCGGCCTTTGCAACTCTCAACGACGCCGAGCCGTGGCTCGACAAAATCGACGCGGTCGGTCTCGCTTCGTCCGAACTCGGCCATCCGCCCGCAAAATTCACGCGCGTCTTCGCCGCCGCGAAAGAACGCGGGCTCAAGCTTTGCGCGCATGCCGGCGAGGAAGGCCCGCCCGATTATGTTCGCGACTCGCTCGACCTTTTGAAGATCGACCGGCTCGACCACGGCAATCGGTCGCTGGAGGATGAAGCGCTCGTCGAAAGGCTGCGCGCCATCGGCATGACGCTGACGGTTTGCCCGCTTTCAAATCTCAAACTCTGCGTCGTGAACGACATGCGCGCGCATCCGCTGAAACGCATGCTCGATCTCGGGCTGAAAGCGACCGTCAATTCCGACGATCCGGCCTATTTCGGCGGCTATATGATGGCGAATTTCGAAGCGGTGATCGATGCGCTCGATCTTTCCGCCGATGATGTCAGAACGCTGGCGGCGAACAGTTTCGAAGGCTCATTCCTCAGCGACGGCGAAAAGCGCGCGCATCTCGCCGCCGTCAGGAAGGTTCCCGTTCAGTCGCCCTTGTGAATGCGGCTGATCTTTGAGCCTTCAAGCGTCAAATTGTACATGAGGCCCGTGCCGTCGAAGACGAAGGCGACGACCGGCTGTTCGAGCGTCGTCGTGTCGATGGCGCCGCCGGCGTCGAGCGTGATAACGGCGACCGAAGCGTCAACGCCGATTTCCCACCCTTCGCTAGCGCGAAATTTTTCGAGCGCCTTCGGATCGAGGAAACAGATGATCTGACGGCGCGCTTGCGCGCCGAGCTGAAAGCCGATCGACGCGGCGGCGGTGTTGTAATAGGCGACGGTCTTGCCGCCGATCCTGAGCGCGCCCTCGCCATACTCTCCGCCAATGCCGATGCCGGCTTTCTTGACCGACGGGAAAATGAGAACGCCCGCCGATTTCGCCAGAACGGAATCGGCGCCGCCGATCGTGTCGCGAAACTCGGCAAGCGCCTTGTCGGCGCGGCGGTCGATCTTCGATTTCGAGGCGGCGTCAGCCGCGCCCGTCACCGCCAAAAGCGCGGCGAAGACCGCCAAAACTATTCTGTTCATGGTTGAAGCGCTCATGTTTCCTCCTCGACCCGATGGGCGACCCTTCTTTCGAAGGTCCGACTTTGAGGCGGTTTTGGGCTGAAATGAGCCTTCCGGCAATCTCTGTCAGAAATTTAAGAGGCGAGCGCGGCCGCGAGCGCAGTGCGAAACGCGTCCACCCGCGGCGCATAACGGGCCTGCATCGCGGCCAGCGTTTCATCAGACGCTTTTTGCGGCGAGCCGGCATCGAAAGGCGGCGCCGGATCGTATTCAAGGCCGAGCTGGATCGCCTGCGCGACATCGCCGCCGGCAAGCTCGGCGGCGAGCGTGAAGGCGAAATCGATGCCGGCTGTGACGCCGCCGCCCGTGAACACATTGCCGTCGCGAACAACGCGCGCCTTCACCGGAACGGCGCCGACCCTTTCAAGCTCCGCATGATAGGCCCAATGGGTCGTCGCTTTCCTGCCATTCAGCAGGCCGGCGGCGCCGAGAATGAACGCGCCGGTGCACACGCTCGTCACATATTTCGCGCGCGCGCCTTCGCGTTTCACAAAGGCGATCAGTTCGGGATCGCTCATCGCCGCGTCGACGCCGAACCCGCCAGGAACGACAAGCACGTCGACCGGCGGGCAATCATTGAAAACACAAGTCGGATTGAGGGTCAGCGCAGCGTCAGTCACGACCGGGTCAAGCGATCCCGCGACAATGCAAATCTTAGCGCCTGGCACGCGCGAGAGAACCTGCAACGGCCCGGTGAAATCGAGCTGCGTCACATTCGGAAACAGCGCGAAGGCGATCGTATGCGCTTGCGTCATCGTCTTCCCCATCCCGCGACGGTTTCCATCACATCTTCGAAGTCACGACCGTTCGCTTCAATCCAGTGTTGAGACGGCCCGCGCCAGCGATGTTTCGACCAGTCAACCGCGCCGCTTTTTCTGAAGGCGACGCCTTCCCGCTTCAGTCGGCGGCGCTGTTCTTCAGCGCCCGAATGATCGGCCATCGCGCCCGAAGACGTAATGATCCGGTACCATTTGATGTCGTCCGGCGCCGTGCGCATCGCCCTGGCGACCTGACGCGGGCCGGCGCCGGGGATTAGGCTGGCGATCATGCCGTAGCTCGCAACCTCGCCCTTCGGCACCTCGCGGATAAGCGCGTAAATCGGGTCGTAATCCGTCGCCACCTAAGCGACTTCGAACAATCCCGCCGCCCCCATGCCGCCGCCGACGCACATGGTGCAAACGACATATTTCACGCCGCGGCGCTTGCCCTCGATCAAGGCGTGGCCGACCATGCGCGCGCCGGACATGCCGTAAGGATGGCCGATCGAAATGGCGCCGCCATTGACGTTCAGCAGTTCGTCCGGAATGCCGAGCGTGTCGCGGCAATAGAGCACCTGCACCGCAAACGCCTCGTTCAGTTCCCAAAGGCCGATGTCGCCCATCTTCAGCCCGAATTTCTTCAAGAGCTTCGGTACCGCATAGACCGGGCCGATGCCCATCTCATCGGGATGCGTGCCGGCGACCGCCATGCCGCGATAAACGCCAAGCGGGGAAAGACCGCGCTTCGACGCTTGCTTCGCCTCCATGACGACGGCGGCCGACGCCCCGTCTGACAATTGCGAGGCGTTGCCGGCGGTGACGTGCTTTCCTTCGCCGACTTTCTGGCCGCCCTTGAAGACGGGTTTCAGGCCCTTCAACCCTTCAAGCGTCGTCTCCGGGCGGTTGCCCTCATCCTTGTCGAGCTTGACGTCGACGTCCGACGATTCGCCGGTTTCCTTGTTGACGAATTTCATCACCGAGGCGAGCGGGACGATTTCATCATCGAATTTTCCCGCCTGCTGCGCCGCATGCGTGCGCTGCTGAGACTGAAGCGCGTATTCGTCCTGCGCGTCGCGGCTGACATTGTAGCGCTCCGCAACAATCTCCGCCGTCTCGATCATCTGCATGTAGGTCTCGGGAAGGTTTTGCAGGAGCCATGGATCGGGCCGAACGAACATGTCTTTTGTCTGGTTCGTCGAAATCGATTCAACGCCGCCGCCGACGGCGACATCCATATTGTCGATGATCACCTGCTTCGCCGCGGTCGCGATCGCCATCATGCCGGACGCGCATTGCCGGTCGAGCGACATGCCCGAAACGCCGATTGGGAAACCGGCGCGCAAGGCGGCCTGGCGCGCGACATTCTGGAACGCCGTTCCCTGCTGCAGCGCGCAGCCCATGACAACGTCTTCGATCTCTTCGAAAGAGACCTTCGCGCGTTCTGCGGCGTGCCGGATCGCATGACCGCCGAGCGTTGGCGCGGTGGTGGCGTTATAGGCGCCGCGATAGGCCTTGCCGATCGGGGTGCGGGCGGTTGAAACGATGACGGCTTCGCGCATGGTTCTTCCTTTTCTATTTGCCGGCGAAGGCTTTCGCCTTGCCGAGAAAATTCATGTTCGGACCGCTGCTATTCTCGTAATAGACGACGGTCGACTGGTCGGAAATCTTCTCCCATTCGGCGGCGATGTTTTCCGGCGTCTGTTCGCCGGGCGGAAGATAAACTCCGTCCGTTTCGCCGATATAGCCGCGCGCATATCCGCCCGCCGCGCAAGACACGATTGCGCGAGACGGCGCCTCCTCGCTGACGAGATAAAGACACGCCGCGGTAATCGCTTCCGGCGTCATCATCTCAAGGAATTGCGGCGGGATGCCGAGATCTTCCGTCATGCGCGTGCGCGCCGAGGGCGAGAGGAGGTTGATGCGGATGTCGTATTTGCCGCCCTCAAGGTGCAGGGCGTTCATAAAGCCGATCATGCCGGCCTTCGCCGCGCCGTAATTCGCCTGGCCGAAAATGCCGTATAGGCCGGACGGCGACGACGTGCAGACGATGCGGCCGTATTTCTGTTCGCGCATGATCTCCCAGACGGCTTTCGTGCAAAGCGCCGTCCCGACGAGATGGACGTCGATGACGACGCGGAAATCGTCCATTTCCATCTTCGCGAACGTCTTGTCGCGCAGGATGCCGGCATTGTTGACGAGAATATCGACGCGGCCCCATTCCTTCATGGCCGCATCGACCATGCCGTCGACTTCGGCGTCCTTCGTCACATTGGCGCCGTTTGCAATCGCCTCCCCGCCCGCGTCGACGATTTCCTTCACAACGGTTTCCGCCGCCGACAAGGACGCGCCTGTGCCGTCGCGCGCGCCGCCAAGGTCGTTGACGACGACTTTCGCGCCGCGCGCGGCGAGCGCCAGCGCATGAGAGCGGCCGAGACCGTTTCCGGCGCCGGTGACGATGGCGACTTTTCCGTCAAAACGAATGGACAAGAGAAACTCCCTACTTTGAATGGACGATAATGAGCGTTTTCACCGAATTGGCGATGAAGCAGTGTTCATGCGCGTCATGGTGCATTTTCTTGAGGGTCGCGGCGTCGACCTCAACGCCAGGCGCGAATGTCACATGCGGATGAAGATCGACGCTCGTGACGGCGATTTTCCCTTCCGCGTTCTTGTCCATATGCCCTACTGCGCGGTCCGCATATGCGTCGACGACAAGTTTCTTCTTCGCTGCGATCGCAAGGAAAGTCAGCATATGGCAGCTTGAAAGAGAGGCGACGAAAGCCTCCTCAGGATCGACGCGGTCCGCATCGCCCTTATAGGCGGGCGCCGCCGACCCCGGCACGGTGACGCCGGCGTCGAACGACCATTCATGGCCGCGATTGTAATGATCATAGGCGAAACTTTCCGTTTCGCGCTTCCAGACAATTTCCGCGACATGTTCCGACATCGTTCGACCTGCCTATTCGTAAGCCCAGTGATATTCTTCAACCTTACGGCGCGCGGCCGACCATTCCGGTTTCAGCTCCGCCGCGGATTTGAAATCGAGCGAGGCTTCGCGAAGCCGGCGCTGTTCTTCCTTGCAAACGCCCCGCTGGTAATAGCTTTCGGCGAGGCGGCTCGCCTGATGATCGATCGCCGCGGTGAAATCAGCCTCGGCGTCTTCATACCGGCCCAAATGCGACAGGACGACGCCGCGATAGTAATAGGCGTCGCCGTCATCCGGCGCCGCCTCGACCGCCGCACCGCAAGCGCCGAGCGCGCGATCAAGATCCTCGCTATACGCTGCGCCTTCGCTGCAGATTGCGAGCGAGGATTTCTCAATCGCGATCGATCCGCTTATCTCGAATTCCTGCTCGGCGGACCGCCCCGATTTCGTCTTCTTGGGGATCTTGTCGCTGAATGTCGGCTGTTCAGGAACATCGAGGGTCTGAAACGCCGCGGCGGGCGCGGCGCCGATCGCCGCACTGACGCACCCAGCAAGAATCGCCGATCGCACCATGATCTCCGCTTCATCCGTCCTTGCGTGAAGGACGGGTCGTCACACGAACTGCATCGACAGCCACTCGGCCATCAAGGCGGGCTTTTCCTCGCCTTCGATCTCAACCTTGACCGCGTATTTAAATTGCCACTGGCCGGGCGCTTTCTGGTCGGCGCTCATCAGCGTGAAATGGCCGCGTATGCGCTTGCCGGATTTCACCGGCGCCATGAAGCGCACTTTGTCGAAACCGTAATTGACGCCCATCTTCACGCCCTCAAGGACGAGAAGAGAATTCTTGGCGAGATGCGAGAGCATCGAGAGGGTGAGAAAACCGTGCGCGACCGTGCCGCCGAACGGGGTCTTCGCCGCCGCTTTCGGATCGACATGGATGAACTGATGGTCTTCCGTGACGTCGGCGAAAATATTGATCCGGTTCTGATCGATCATCGACCAGTCGGAAACGCCTGTTTCCCTGCCGATCCAGTCCTTGATTTGTTCCGGCTTCACGGCCTTCATGATCATCTCCCTTTTTGACTGCGACGTCGCAGCCGCGCAGTCGCGATATTTTCAGCATCCGCGCACCGCGGCGCTTCCTTCAGTATCCGCGCAGCCGCGCGAGGCGCTCTGCGTGATAGGCGCTGTCGCCGAACATTTCCTGCGCCACGCGAATGCGCTTCATGTAGAGGCCGATATCATATTCGTCGGTCATGCCGATGCCGCCATGCATCTGCACAGCTTCCTGGCTGGCGAGCTTGGCGACCTCGCCGGCTTTCGCCTTGGCGAGCGACGCCGTGACGCCGGCCATGCCGAAAGCGTTGTCGAGATCCTGGAGCGCTTTCAAGGTCACCGACTTCACAAGCTCTATCTCGCAATAAAGATGCGCCGCGCGATGTTGCAGCGCCTGGAAAGAACCGATGACCTTTCCGAATTGTGTGCGCTCCTTGAGATAGGTCGTCGTCATCTCGAACGCCTGCTGGGCGGAGCCGGACAATTCGGCGGCGAGGCCGGCGCGACCCGCCGATAGAACCCCTTCAAGCGCCGCATGGCCGTTGTCGATCTCGCCGATGACGTCTTCGCCGGTGACGGCGACGTTCTCGAAATTGACGCGCGCGGCGTTGCGGCTATCGACCATGATCGTGCGCTCGCGCTCGACGCCCTTCGCTTTCGCATCGACAAGGAAGAGTGAAATGCCGGCTTCTTCGCCCGGCGATCCGGCGGTGCGCGCCGCGACAATCAACTTGTCGGCGACATGGCCGTCGGCGACGAACGCCTTCGACCCTGAAAGCTTGAATCCGTTGCCGGACTTTTCAGCTTTCATGGCTGTCACCGCCGGGCCGTGTTTGCGCCCTTCATCGACAGCGAGCGCCATCACGATATCGGCGGTCGCTATTTTCGGCAGGTATTCGGACTTCGCGGCGTCATTGGCGAATTTGTTGAGCGCCGTCGCGGCGAGGATCGACGTTGACAGGAAGGGCGAGGCGGTCAGCGTGCGGCCCATCTCCTCGGCGAGAACGCCGGCGCCGACAAAGCCGAAACCTGAGCCGCCATGTTCCTCTTCGACGAGGATGCCGGCCCAGCCCATCTCGGCCATTTCTTTCCAGAGCGCGCGGGAGAAGCCTTCTTCCGACCGCTCGTCGCGAAGTTTACGCAACGCCGCGACGGGCGCTTTCTCGTCAAGAAATCCGCGCGCGGATTCCTTCAGCATTTCCTGTTCTTCGGTGAGGATGAGCGGCATGACTGTCCTTTACGCGTCCGGCAGTTCGAGAATGCGTTTTGAAATGATGTTGAGCTGCACTTCCGACGTGCCGCCCTCGATCGAATTGGCCTTGGTCCGCAGCCAGTTTTTCGCGAGCTTGCCGTCCTCGGAGCGCTCGCCTTCCCATTCAAGGCCTTCCGATCCCGACGCGTCCATGAAAAGTTCAAAGCGGCGTTTGTTGAACTCGGTGCCGTAATATTTGAGCATCGACGATTTCGCGCCCATGCCCTGCCCGGCTTTCGCTTCGTCCTTCAGCCGCTCCATCGTCAGGAGAAAAGCCCAGCCGTCGACCTCAGCCTGCGCGACTTTCGTCCGCAGCATCGGATCGTTGAGACGGCCTTTCTCATCGACGCCGACATAGTGCGCCGCCATTTCGCCGATGCCGCGCCCGCCGAGGAGACCGCCGCCGCCGGCGCCGATCATCTCACGTTCGTGCGTCAGAAGATATTTGGCGACATCCCAGCCGCGATTGAGCGTTCCGACAACCGCATTGACGCCCGCCCCATGTTCTTTCGGAACGACGGCATCGTCAAAGAAAGTCTCGCAGAAAGGCGATTTACCGGAGATCAGCTTGATCGGCTTCGTCGAAACGCCCTTCGTCGCCATGTCGATCAGGATGAAGGAAATGCCGTCATGCTTGGCCGCTTTCGGATCGGTGCGCACGAGGACGAAGATCCAATCCGATTCATCGGCGTAGGAGGTCCAGATCTTCTGGCCGTTGACGAGCCAGTGATCGCCCTTGTCCTCGCATTTCGTTTGCAGCGAGGCGAGGTCGGAGCCGGCGTTCGGTTCGGAATAACCTTGGCACCAGCGGATTTCGCCGCGCGCGATCGGCGGCAGAAACATCGATTTCTGCTCGTGCGTTCCGTATTTCAACAGCGCCGGCCCCAGCATCCAGATGCCGAAGCTTTCAAGCGGCGAGCGCATCTTCATCTTGCGCATTTCGTCCTTGAGGATCTTGACTTCCTCTTTCGAAAGGCCGCCGCCGCCATAGTCCTTCGGCCATGCAGGAACGGTCCAGCCTTTCGCGGCCATGCGCTCAAGCCAGACCTTTTGCGCCTCAGACTTGAATTTCCAGTTCCGGCCGCCCCAGCAGATATTCTCTTCGCCGCCGGCGCCGTCGCGCATTTCTTTCGGGCAATTGGCGTCGAGCCATTCCCGCGTTTCCTTCCGGAAGGCTTCAAGATCGCTCATCGAACGCTCCTTACCAGTTCCTGACCTCTGTTCGCCGGGATCAAACGCCTGCGCGCGCCGCAGCGCAACATCCTTGCGCAGTCGGCGACTTACGCGCTCCAGGACGGCGTGTTCTGAAGCGCGATGCGGCGGATCGTCTGCTTGTCGAATTTCTCCGTGCCGAGCTTGGGCAGCGGCCCGGGCGACAGCCAGATGCGCTCAGGAACCTTGAACCCCGCAAGTTCGCTGCTCATGAAATCCCGCAGCTCCTTCGGATCGAGACGCGCGCCTTCCTTCGGATAGAAGACAAGGCCGACGCGCTCGCCGAGCGTCTCGTCGGGAACTGAAAATGCGAGCGCCTGGGCGACAGCCGGATGCTGATAGGCGCGCGCCTCAACCTCAAGACAGGAGATGTTCTCTCCGCCGCGAATGATGAGGTCCTTGATGCGGTCGACAATGTAGAGAAAGCCTTCCTCATCGAGGCGGCCGACATCTCCTGTGCGGAACCAGCCGTCAGGCGTGATCGCGCGGGCCGTGTCGTCGGGAAGATTGAGATAGCCGCGAAAATTCGCCGCGCTGCGGATCCAGACTTCGCCAACCTCGCCTGCCGCGCAATCGCCGTCGTCGCCGACGATCTTGATATCGGTGACTGGCGGCAGCGCGCGCCCTGTCGAATCCGGGCGCTTTTGATAGTCGGCGAGCGAGATGACGCAGCCCGCCGCATTGGTTTCGGTGAGGCCGTAGCCCGAAGACGGATTGGCCTTGGCGAATTTCTGCTTGAGCTTCTTAACCTGCTCGGCGGGGCGCTTGGCGCCGCCCGACCCGATATCGACCAGGGTCGGCATCGGCGTCGGGCCGGCCGCATCGATCAATTCAAACGACTGGCTCGGCACGCCGACGAAGTTCGTCAGGCGGTGTTCATTGATCAGTTCGACCGCGCGCTTTGCGTCCCAGCGGTACATGACCGCCATGCGCCGGCCGGCGATCCATGACAGCAGGAATATCGCGTGTGAGCCCGTCACGTGAAACAGCGGGATGCCGAGAAGGATGCCCGGATCATCGCCGAAAATCGAAACGCCGCCGCGCGCATCCTTGAGCGCCATGGCGATGAACATCCATGAAAAGAGCGCCGACAGCACGCTGCGATGGGTGAGAATGACGCCTTTCGGATTCCCGGTGGAGCCGGAGGTGTAATAGATCGCGAAATCGTCTTCCGGCCCGATCTCGATTGCAGGCGGCGCATCCGAATGCGACCGGCTGAGGAGATCCGAATAAAGGTGAGCGCCGCCGCCGGCGTCATGGCGAACCGAAATCAAGGTCAGGCCGAGGTCGTCCTTGAGCGGGCCAATATATTCAAGGCGCTTGTCGTCAACAAAGACGACCCTCGCACCGCAATCCTTCAGCGCATAGCGCAGCTCTTCGCCCTTCCACCAGGCGTTGAGCGGCACCGCAATGGCGCCGAGCGAGATGATCGCCATATAGGCCGCGCACCATTCGGGATAGTTGCGCATCGCGATGGCGACCTTGTCGCCTTTCTTGACGCCGAGGCCCGCCGACAGCGCGTTCGCAAGGCGGCAGGCTTCCGACCAGAGCTTCTGGTGCGTCCAGACTTCGCCTTCATAATAAAGGAATTCCTTGTCGCCGTAACTCGCGCCGTGGAGAAACGCGCCGGCGAGGCTCGGCGGCGCATTGTCGAAAACGCGATAGACATTGCCGCGGATCGTCGCTTCGCCGACCTTGAAAAGCGGATTTTCAACCAGCAGCTTGAAGGCGCTCGCTGCGATCTGCTCGGTCGTCGGATACGCGGTCTGCGACATGCGGCCGGATTCTCCTTTTAATAGCCCCATCATAAGCAATGTGCGGTTGTAACCGACCCTACACGCAGCGGAAACCGCTCTTCGCAGCCGCCCGAACCTTATTTCAGGACGGCGACAAGGCGCGCCAGCGCCGGGCGCGCGAAAGACAGGATCAAGCGCTCCGCGCCGTCGGGGCGCCCTTCAAGCGCCCAGAGCGCGGCGTGCGCGACAAGGTAGAGCGCGACGCCTATCGTGATCTCCGCGAAAAGCCGAACAGCAGGCGCCCAGTCGGCGGCGAAGCCGACGCCTGAAAAAGCGACGAGGCCCGCCGCCATCGCCAACGCAGCAAGCGCCGAACGGCGCATCCGCCAGACGGGCCGCACCATGCTCTCGCCGCTGGTGCGCGCATAGAGACCGAGATTGAGAAGGATATGGATGACGCCGCAGGCGGCGACCGCCCACGCAGCGCCTGACAGCCCGTGCGTCAGAGCGGCCCAGATGAAGACAGGCGTCCTGATGAGGAAGAAGGCGAACTCACGCAGGAACACAAATCGCGTCGAGCCGAGCGCCATGGCGAAATACTGCGTCGCGATCAACGGCATCTGCAGCCCCATCACCGGCGTGATGATCTGGACAACGGGGACCGCCTCCGCCCATTTGTCACCGACAAGGAGCGGAATGAGGTCAGGCGCGACAAGCGCAAAGCCGATCGCTGCCGGGGTTGCGATCGCGGCCATCGCTTCAACGCCCTTCAAGAACGCCTGATTTGCGCGCGCGGGATTTTCCTGCAGCTCCGACAGGCCGGGATATATGGCGCGCGTCGCCGGAAAGGCGATCTCGCGCGTCGGCAATTCGGCAAGCTGCAAGCCCATGAAATAATGACCGGCGCCGGTGACGCCGAGCGCCCGCGCAAGGATGAGCGGATCGAGCTTGTTGTTGAGCGCCGCCATCAGCCCGACCCCCGTCAGCCATCCGGAGAATCCAAGGATGCGGCTGAGCGAGGCGAACGAGAACCGCGGCAGATAGGGCCGCATCGCATAAGAAAGCGCGAGCTGCACCGCCGCGTTGGTCGCAAGGCCGAGCAGGATCGCCCAATAGCTTCGGAAGATGATCGCAATTGAAACCGAAACGATGACGCCGGCGAGCTTGTTGGCGACCTCGACCATGAATTCCTTCGAATAATCGAGCAGGCGTTCGAACTCGTAATAGCGGGGATTGATGAAGCCGGTGAGCAGCGGATAGAGCGCGACGCCGAGGAAGACCCACATGATGCGGCGGTCTTCATAGAAGGACGCGGCGAGCGGCCAGACAAGCGCAAGAAGGCTCGCGATCAAAACGCCGCGCAACGCCGACAGCGTAAAAAGCGTATCAAGATCCTTCCGGTCGGCGTCGCGGAAACGAATGACGGCCTGGCTGACGCCGATATC
>JAGRED010000219.1 GCA_020446725.1 Parvularculaceae bacterium
AAAGGCTTCGCCGCCGCGCGGGTCGATGACATCGCCGTGCGCGCAGGCATCTCCAAAGGCGCCGTCTATCTCTATTTCGACAGCAAGGAGGCGTTGCTGCGCGGTCTCATCGAGCGAGAAGTCGCGCCCGTCGCGCATCGTCTGAAGGCGCTCGCCGAGGCGGGGGGCGAAGACCCGAAAGCGACCCTCACCCTTCTCGTCACCGTCGCAACGCAATTGCTGGGCGATCCGAAACTATTCGCGACGCCAAAGCTCGTGCTTTCCGTCGCGCCGGTCTTTCAGGAAATCGCGGAGTATTACCGAAAGCGCGTCGTCGACGAGGCCGTCGGCGCGATTGCGCTGCTGCACCGGAAAGGCGTCGATGCCATGAAGTTCCGCGACGTCGATTCAGACACGGTCGCCAGAATGGTGATGGGCCCTCTCCTTTTCTACGCGATGCGAAAGCATGTGCTTGGCGCGAAGGACGAGGTCTCGCCCGATGCGCGCGCGAAAGCGCATCTTGAAATCCTGTTTGACGGGCTGGTGAAGTCATGAGTCATCGTTGTGTTACGCCTGATCATGCGCGCCGCGGCGCCTTTTCCGGTATCGAAAAAGGGATTGCAGCGGCTCTTTTCGCGCTCTTCCTCGTCGCCTGCGCGCCTGAGGATGAGAAGACGCTCGCCGGCTATGTCGAGGCGGATCTTCTCTATCTCGCGCCGCAGGATGCGGGCGTCGTCAAATCGCTCTCTGTTCGGGAAGGCGATCGCGTCAATGCGGGCGATATTCTTTTCGCGCTCGATCCCGACCGGCTTTCCCTGGCGGCCGATCAGACGAAAGCGACGGCGCTCGGGGTCGCCGCACGCGCGGCTGACGAAGGCGCAATGACGAAACAGATCGCGGAGGCGGAAGCTGCGCTGAAACTCGCCGAAAAGACGTTTCGCCGGTCTAGCGAGCTCGTCAAGGACGGCGCGGTTACTAAGGAGAAATTCGATATCGATGCGACCGCCCTCGCCTCGACAAAAGCGCAGCTCGAACGCTTGCGCGCCGAGCGCGACGCGATGCTGCGCGAATGGGACGGCGCGACCGCAGCGGCGCGTCTCGCCGAACGCCGTCTCGCTGATCTCGAAATGACGGCGCCGGCCGCCGGCTCTATCGAACGCATCTATCGCCGCCCGGGCGAAGTCGTCGCGGCCGGCGATCCTGTCGTCGCGCTGCTGGCGCCGGAAAATATCAAGATCAAATTCTTCGCGCCGGAACCAATGCTGTCTTCGCTAAAGTCGGGGGCGACGATCAGTTTCACGTGCGACGGTTGCGACGGCGCAATGACGGCGAAAATTTCGTTCATCGCCAGCAAACCGCAATATACGCCGCCCGTAATCTATTCGATCAAGGAACGCGAAAAGCTTGTCTTTCTGGTTGAGGCTCGACCGGACAACCAGGACGCCTTGCGACCCGGCCTTCCCGTGAAGGTGCTTGCGCCATGAAGAATGGCGGCGTCATCGACGTCAAAGGACTGACGAAACGCTTCGGCGCGAAGACGGTCGTCGATCATTTCGATCTCGCCGTGCCGCGAGGCGCGATCTACGGATTTCTCGGGCCGAACGGTTCCGGCAAGACGACGACGATCCGCATGGTGTGCGGGCTTTTGAAACCGGACGAAGGCGCGGGTCAGGTTCTCGGCTTCGATGTGTTGAAAGAGAGCGCTTCCATCAAAGAACGCGTCGGCTACATGACGCAGCGCTTCTCGCTCTATGAAGATCTGTCGATCCGCGAGAATCTTGAATTCATCGCGCGGCTTTACAGCCTCGATCATGTCCGCGACCGCGTCGACGCGTCGCTGAAATCGCTGGGGCTTGCTGACCGCGCTTGGCAACTCGCCGGAACGCTTTCCGGCGGCTGGAAGCAGCGCCTCGCCCTCGCCGCCTGCATGATCCACGGACCTGAATTGCTGTTGCTGGATGAACCGACCGCCGGCGTCGATCCAAAGGCGCGGCGCGACTTCTGGGACGCCATTCGCGACTACGCCGCCGAGGGCGTCACGACGCTGGTGTCGACGCATTATATGGATGAGGCGGTGCAATGCGATCGGATCGCGTTCATCGCCTTCGGCAAGAAGCTGATCGATTCAAAGACGGCCGACATTCCGGGCGCCATCGGCCTTTCCGCCTGGCGCATCGAAGCGGATGATCTCGACCAGGCGACGAAAATATTGAAAGCCGCCGGCGGATATGACGTGCTGGCGCGCTTCGGCGCTGCGATCCATCTCGCCGGACGCGACGATAACGCCCTCGCCGGCGCTGTCAGATCGATTGGCGGTCTTGCGGGCCTTGAAGCGGAACCGATCGAGGCCGGCCTTGAGGAGGCGTTCATCTATCTGATGGCCGGCGCGGCCGACAATTACGCCAACGGGATCGAAAGGCGCGTCGGGTGATGCTGTCCTTGTCGCGCATCAGGGCGGTGTTCCTCAAAGAGCTGGTGCAGATGCGCCGCGACCGCCCGACTTTCGCGATCATGATCATGGTGCCGATCATGCAGCTGACCTTGTTCGGTTTCGCGATCGACACCGATCCGCGTCACCTGCCGACGGCGGTTGAACTGCGTGACGACGGACCGCTGACGCGCAGCCTGCTCGCCTCTATGCGCCAGTCCGACTATTTCGAAATTGTCGCGCAGGTCGCAACGGACGAGGAAGGCGAAGCGCTATTGCGGTCAGGGGAGGTTTCCTATCTCGTCGTCATTCCGGAAAATTTCGAACGCGACTTCGTTCGCGGCGAACGGCCGCAAATCCTTATCGCCGCCGATGCGACCGACCCGGTCGCCGCCGCCGGCCCCATCGCGGCGGCGAATGAAATCGCCAGGCGCGCCTTTGCGCCGGAACTCGATCGCTTGCCGGCGCGATTGCGCGGGGGCGCCGCGCCCATCGATGTCGTCATCCATCGCCAGTACAACCCCGCCGGCGAAACCTCGATGAATATTGTTCCGGGGCTTCTCGGCATCATCCTGACAATGACGCTGATCATGATCACCTCGATCGCGCTGACGCGAGAGGTGGAGCGCGGCACGATTGAAACGCTTCTGTCGACGCCCGTGCGCGCCGGCGAGATCATGATCGGCAAGACGACGCCTTATATCCTGGTCGGCGTCATCCAGACCCTGATCGTGCTCCTTGCCGCACGCATCGTTTTCCATATTCCCTTTATCGGCGATCCCGCGCCGTTCCTGCTCGCGCTCCTCCTCTTCATTTTCACGAATCTGATGCTCGGCTATCTCATTTCGACGATCGCCAGGACGCAGATGCAGGCGATGCAGATGACGTTTTTCATCTTCCTGCCGTCG
Source organism: Parvularculaceae bacterium (assembly GCA_020446725.1). Classification (GTDB taxonomy): domain Bacteria; phylum Pseudomonadota; class Alphaproteobacteria; order Caulobacterales; family Parvularculaceae; genus Amphiplicatus. Next base: position 3,316 of record JAGRED010000219.1, read on the forward strand.
ATCCTCCTCTCAGGGTTCATGTTTCCGTTCGCCGCCATGCCTGTCTGGGCGCAGGCGATCGGCGAGGCGCTTCCGATCACGCATTTCCTGCGCGTCGTCCGGGAGGTGATGCTGAAAGGCGCGGGGTTTGCGGAAATCCGCAATGACATCTGGCCGATCGCGCTGATCTTGACCGTTCTTGCCCTCGCGGCGCTGGCGCGGTTCAGGCAGACGCTCGACTGATTGATATCAGAACCAGCGTCTGACGCGCGCTTTGTAGGCGTCGTAGTCGGCGCCGAAGCGGCGCGCGAGATAGCGTTCTTCGGGAAGAATGACGAAGAAATGGAAGATGACGCCGACAATCGCGGTCGTCACGATGATCCAGACATTCGACGTTGCGATGCCGAAGCCGGCGCCGAAGATCATCATCGCGAGATAGATCGGATTGCGCGAGAATTTGTACGGTCCCTGAAGAAACAGCGCGCTCGCCGGCGTCGCCGGTTTCAGCGCCTGACCTTTCTCAGCGAAGATCCTGACGGATGAAAGAATGAGGCCGATGCCGATGATGATCATCAGCCCGCCGAGACCTTCGGCGAAGGCGCGCGGGATCGGCATGCGCCCGCCGGCGAACAGGCGGATCACATAACCGGCGATGAGGGCGAAAAAGAGCGTTGTCGGCGGATGAAGCCTGACGGCCGGACGGTCTTCGGTTTCACCCGGCTCGTGCGGGCCGTCGATCATTGGATCCGGAGCGAATTCATCGACCATTTCAACCCCTGCTCGTCAACCTCTGTCGCGCAGCAGCCTTTGCTTCTCACGCTGCCAGTCGCGCTTCTTTTCCGTCGCGCGTTTGTCGGGCGCCTTCTTGCCGAGCGCCAGCCCTATTTCAAGTTTCGCGATGCCGCGCTCGTTAAAGTAAAGCTTGAGAGGCGCGATGGTATAGCCTTTGCGTTCAACGGCTTGCGTCAATCTTGCGACCTCGCGCGAATGGAGCAGAAGTTTGCGCGGGCGCTTGGGTTCATGGTTCTCGCGATTGCCTCGCGAATATTCGGGAATATTCGCGTTGATGAGCCATATCCCGTCGTTTTCAGGCGACGCATAGGCTTCCTTGATTGTCGCCTTGCCCTCGCGCATCGCCTTGACTTCCGTGCCGGTGAGCACGATGCCGGCCTCGAGCGTATCCTCGATATGATAGTCGTACCGGGCGCGCTTGTTATCGGCGATGAGCTTGAAGGCGCCTTCCTTTTTCGCCGCCATCAGTCCAGCAGCCCGAGCCCTGCGAGCGTCTTCTTCACGCGCGTTTTCGTCGCGTCGGTCGGCCCGACGAGCGGCAGACGCAATTCATCGGCGCAAAGCCCCATGAGCGACAGCGCGTATTTGACGGGTCCCGGCGATGTCTCAGCGAACAGGACGTCATGCAGCGGCGCGAGGCGATCCTGAATGGCGAGCGCGCCAGCGTAATCGCCGGCAAGCGTCGCTTTCTGCATTTCGGCGCATAGATCGGGCGCGACATTCGCAGTGACGGAAATGCACCCTCGCCCGCCCATCGCGTTGAAGCCGACGGCTGTCATGTCTTCGCCGGAAAGCTGGATGAAATCCGCGCCGCTCGCGAGGCGCTGAAGCGCGACGCGCGCAAGATCGCCGGTCGCATCCTTGACGCCTGCGATGCGCGGCAGCTTCGAAAGCGCCCCGATTGTCTCGACGGAGAGGTTTGCGACCGTTCTTCCCGGCACGTTGTAGAGAATGATCGGCAGGTTCGTCGCGTCATGGAGCGCGGTGAAATGGGCGATCAGCCCCGCCTGCGTCGGCTTGTTATAATAACCGGTGACGGTCAGCAGCGCATCGGCGCCGGCCTTCTCGGCGAACCGGGCGAGTTCGATCGCTTCCGCGGTTGAGTTCGACCCGGCGCCGGCGATGACCGTCATGCCGCCGGCCGCCTCGACGGCGAGCGAGATGACCCGGCGATGCTCCTCATGGGTCAGCGTCGCGGATTCGCCCGTCGTCCCGACCGGCACGACGGCCGCCGTTCCGCCCGCCGCCTGCCGCTCGACAAGGCGCTGGAAAGCCTTTTCATCGACAACGCCGTTGCGAAAGGGCGTCACGAGCGCCGTCATCGAGCCTTGCAGGGTTTTCATGGGCTTTGAGATCCTTAATTGCCGCCCGGATACAGCTATCTTCAAAAACCGGCAAGTTTTCGGTCTTTTAAGGGGAAATGAATGCAATTCACGGCAAATCGGCTACGATAGGCCCGTTGGTCGAGGGGATGCGTCGCCGTTCATGAGCCGTCTGGAGAAAATCCGCGTCTTCGCCCTTGTGGGGGCCCTGACGGGGCTGGCGACCGTATTGGGCGTTTCTACGGCGGCCATCGCCGCCATTCCGGATGCGCCGCGCCTCAAGCCGCCCGCGCCCGGCCCTTCCTATATCGAAGAGAGCGATCTTTCGAAGCTCGCCGCCGTGAAGGACGCCGTCGGCCGCCGCGATTACGCAAAAGCGAAATCAATCGGCGGGTCGATCGCCGATCCGACTGCGCGCAGCCTCGCCGACTGGTACTATTTCGACGCTGAAGACCCGCTCGTGTCGATCGAGGCGACGGATCGTTTTCTCGACGCGCACCCCGACTGGCCGTCGCTTTCAAAAATCCAGTCTCATGCGGAAGAGCGCATGCCGTGGACCTTGTCGCCGGCGACCGTTCTCGATTTTTTCCAGTCGCGCGATCCGCGCACGGGCGAGGGCAAAGTGCAGCTTGCGCGCGCGCAATTCGCAACCGGCGCGCCCGACGCGGCGCTGGCGCATCTGCGCGATGCGTGGATCAACAATACGTTCAAGCTGCCGGATGAACAGCGTCTGCTTGCGAATTACGGCGCCCGCCTGACCGCCGATGATTACGCCGCCCGCGCCGACCGCCTGTTATGGGCGCGCGAGGTGACGACCGCAAAGCGGACATTCTCGCGGCTTCAGCCGTCAGAGCGGCGCAAGGCCGAAGCGCGCGCTGCAATGCTTCTCGGCGGCAATGACGGTCTTCGTCTCTACAACCATCTGAACGAGGAAGAGCGCGCCGATTCAGGGGTCATGCTCGCGGCTGTTCGTTACTTCCGCCGCAAGGAGGAAGAACCGCGCGCCATCGCCATCGTTCGCGCCGCGCCGACGGACCCTGCCATCCTCCGCGATCCCGGACGCTGGTGGTATGAACAGAACCTGTTGATGCGCTGGGCGCTCAAGAACCGGCAATATGCTGACGCCTATGCGATGGCGTCCCATCACGGACTCGAAGCGGGGTCCGGCGATTTCGCCGAGGCCGAGTTCAGCGCCGGGTGGATCGCCTTGCGGTTCCTGAATGAGCCGGACCGCGCGGAAAAGCACTTCGCCGCCCTCACCGCGAATGTCGGCGCGCCGATCTCCCTCGCCCGCGGCTGGTACTGGCTCGCGCGCGCGGCGGATGCGCGGGGCGAGACGGCCGTGGCAACCGCGCGCTACGGCAAGGCGGCCGAGCACATCTATACGTTTTACGGGCAGCTTGCCGCGGAAAAGATCGGCGGCGACGCCTTGCTGCGCGCTTTCGAGCCCTCCCCGCCGGCGACGCCGGAAGAAAAAGCGCGCTTCGCCGCGCGGCCCGCCGTCGCAGCGCTCCGTATGCTGACTGATTTGAAGGATGAGCGCGGGTTTCTCATCTTCGCCTATCACATCGACGATGCGCTTGAATCGCGCGGCGAGTTTAGGGAACTCGCTGACCTCGCGATCGGCATGAAAGCGCCGCATGTCGCCGTTCGCGCCGGAAAGGTCGCAGTCCGAAGCGGCGCCTTTGCGCCTGACGTCGCCTATCCCGATATCGCCGTCCCGAACGCGGCGTCGCGCTTTGCGCCGAGCGAGGTCATTCTCGGCCTCTCGCGCCAGGAAAGCGAATTCAACCCGCGCGCCTATTCGCGCGCCGGCGCGCGCGGCATGATGCAGCTGATCCCCTCGACGGCGCAGGCGACCGCGCGCAAGGCCGGCCTTCAATATAACCGCGCGGCGCTGCTCAATGATCCGCAATACAATATGACCATCGGGTCGGCGCATCTTTCCCATCTGTTCGACCGCTTCGGCGGATCGTGGATCATGACCTTCGCCGCCTACAATGCTGGCGCCAATCGCGTGACCCAGTGGGTCGAGGCCTATGGCGATCCTCGAAATGCGGCGACGGACCCGCTCGACTGGATCGAACAGATCCCCTTCGAGGAAACGCGTAATTATGTTCAGCGCGTGCTTGAAAACAGCCAGATTTACCGCAGCCGTCTGACAAAAGGGGCGATTGCAGGCGCGCTCGCCTTCGACATTGAGCGCGGCGGGCCGGCGAACCGCATCGCCGCGACGCCGAGCGTCAGCGCGCCGGGCGTATTGCCGGACGTGCAGGCGCGCATCGCCAAGATGGCCGACCCGATCCTGAACCCTGTGATCGCGACCTCCGAAAGCGTGTCGCACTCGCTCGCTCCGCCGGCGCCGGAACCTAAAGTGAAACCGCGGACCGGCGCCGTGAAGAGCGGCGCTAAAAAATCGTCGCCGCGCATCAATCGGCGCCAGAGTTTTCGGTTGAAGTCGCCGCCGCCGATACCGTCCGACACTGCGCATACAAATCCCGCACCCGACGCCGCGCCCAAACCCGCAGCATCAGAGACGGCGATCGCCGCCTCCCCGGTGAGCGCTGAGCAGGCGGGCATGGAAACGCTTAGCGCCGAAGCGGCGGAAGCGCCAAAGGCTGTGAATGCGGCGCCCCTCATGATGGCGCCGGTCGACAGCGCGATGCGGAAGGCGCTCGATGCCGAAGCCGCCTATGCGGAGGAAGCCCTGCTTCCGGAAACAAGTGAAGACGCAGACGCCGTCCCCGCCTCCGCCGATGCGCCATCCGAGGCCGAAGCCGTCGCTGCGCCCGACGAATGCATCGCCTATAGCGATTACATTGCCGAAACCGCCAAGGAAGAAGCCTCGGCCGATGATCTGAACGCCGGCGCATTTGCGGAATTCATCGGCGGCGGATCGGCCTGCCAATAGCCGCTCGCCCCGCCGCCGGCCCCGCAATTTTTGCGCAAGGCTTTTATTTTCGTCCTTTTGCCTTGCATCGGCCGCTGAATGCCGACATTTTCCGCCCGCCCGGAGAGGTGGCCGAGAGGTCGAAGGCGCTCCCCTGCTAAGGGAGTATACCCGTTAAACGGTATCGTGGGTTCGAATCCCATCCTCTCCGCCAGATTTACTATTTGACCTGTTGTTTTGGTTGACTTTGGTTTTTGCCCCGTACTGGGGCCTGCGTTTTGCTGAAGCCGCGATCCAAAATCGGTGCCTCCGGCAGACAGACGAACCGTTTGGCGCAAATGCTGCTAGTTTTCGGTTGCCGCATGCGCCGCCGACATGTCGGACCACGCCTTTACAAAGTCCGAAACAAGACGCTTCCCACCTCTGACACCGGTTTTGTCCGGACTTGAATCGCCGAGATTGATCAGCAGCACGAAGCCATACGCATATGGATCATCGCCGGACGGAATATACCCCGCGATGGTCTTGACGCCGCCCGCATCGGTGCCTGTCTTGTAGCTGACGCCGCCGGCGGGAAACGGCTTGCATGTGGACGACGCCGTTCTGCAATTATTGTCGCGGAGGATTTCGCGGCCCGTCGCCGGCGAGCGTTGCGGCAGGATTTCGCTGGCCGACCAGCCGCCGAAATCAGCAAAACGCAACACATGCAGGATCGACAGCACCTGCACGGGAGTGAGGGCGTCCTCAAGATAGCCGTCGGAATCAGGGTCGCGCCAGGTCGGCCGCCGCTCGCAGCCGGCGCCGTCAACAATCTGTCCGGGAGGATTTTCCCAGTCGATATTTCCATATCGGGGCTTAAATTCCCCCAGAAAATAGCGCGCCGCGTCGAGTTCCGCCTCTCGCTGCGCTGCGCTTCTGGGGCGCGTGACGCCATCGCCCTCACCGGTTTCGACCCAGCAGGTGGTCGTCGCTTCCGATACTGACTGATAATCGACCGGCAGCAATCTCGCTTGGGCGTAGGCCAATTGGAGCCAGGTGGACGCGCGCTGGTTGGAGCTCGTGCGGATCATGAAGGCG
>JAGRED010000021.1 GCA_020446725.1 Parvularculaceae bacterium
ACGAACGGATCCATTGATCCGCCGACGTCGAAAAAGAGAAGAACCTTGATCGTGTTGCGCCGCTCAGGCCGCATCTTGATGTCGAGATAACCGGCGCGCGCGGTCGCGTCGATCGTTCCGTCAAGGTCGAATTCATCGGGCGCGCCTTTCCGGGCGAAGCGCCGCAACCGCCTCAGCGCAATCTTGATGTTGCGCGTGCCAAGCTCGACCTGATCGTCAAGATTTTTATATTCCCGCTTTTCCCAGACCTTGACGGCGCGGCCCTGTCGTTGGCCTTCATTTCCGATCCGTACGCCTTCGGGGTTGTAGCCGCCGGACCCGAATGGCGATGTGCCGCCTGTGCCGATCCATTTCGATCCGCCTTCGTGACGTTTCTTCTGTTCTTCAAGACGCTGCTTCAGCGTCTCCATCAGCTTGTCCCAGCCGCCGAGCGCTTCGATCTGTTTCTTCTCTTCCTCGGAAAGATATTTCTGGGTGAGAAGCTTCAGCCACTCTTCGGGTATTTCCGCTGTGACGGTTTCGGCGAGCGTTTCAATGCCTTTGAAGACGTGCCCGAATACGCGGTCGAACTTGTCGAGATTTCGCTCGTCCTTCACGAGCGTCGACCGCGACAGGTAATAGAAGTCCTCGACCTTGCGGCTCGCAAGATCCGCCTCCATCGCTTCGATAAGGGTCAGATATTCCCTTAAGGAAACGGGGAGCCCGGCTGATTTCAACTCATGAAAGAATTTCGTGAACATAGGTTCCAGAATACGGCCTTGGCGAGGGCGACGCGAGGCCGATTGACAGCGCGCGGGGCTTGTCCGGCGGAAAAATCATACTAGGCTTTAATGATGACAACGGTCTATTCACCGTCGCCGATTTCGATGGACTCGCCCTGGCGCTGGCTCGGCGCCGGCTGGCGCGATCTCTGGGCCGCGCCGGTCCAGTCGATTGGCTACGGGCTCGTGATCGTCGGCGGCGGATTTCTCATCATCTACGGTCTCTGGAAGGCGCATCTCGCCGCGCTGATCCCTGTCGCGCTCGGCGTGTTTGCGCTTATCGGACCGTTGCTCGCCCTTGGGCTATACGAGGCGAGCCGGCGCCAGGCCGCAGGCGAAGCGCCGGGGCTTTATCCGGTTCGTTTTGAAACGCCGCGCGCTCCCGAGCAGATCGCCTATATCGGCTTCTTCCTACTCTTTGCAGCGCTCGTCTGGGTTTTGCTGGCGATGGGCCTTTACGCGATCGTGACGGCTGGCTCCTACATGCCGCTTGACCGGTTCGTCGAATTTGCGCTGACGACACCGCAGGGCCTGACGATGCTGGTCGTCGGTACGCTTGTCGGCGGCGCGGTCGCCTTCGCGATCTACCTGTTGACCGTTGTTTCGATCCCGATGCTGATGAACGAGAAGGTTGACGCTTTCACGGCGATCGGCGCCGGGCTGCGCGCCTTCAAATCGTCGCCCGGAACGATGCTGCTATGGGCGTGGCTGATCGGGATTTTGATCGTCGGCGGCGTCGCGACAATGTTTGTCGGCCTCGCCGTCATCTTCCCCTTGCTCGGTCACGCCACCTGGCATGCCTATCGCGACATTCGCGCCGCAGTCTGATCAATCATCCTGATCTTTAAGGTCATCGTCGAGAAGGATCCGTTCGGCGGAGCCTTTGGGATCTTCAAACTGACCCGATTTCAACGCCCAGAAAAACGCACCGAGCCCCAGCGCGCCGAGCCCCAGCGCGACCGGCATCAGGAAGAGCAGCGCGGTCATGAGCGCGCCCCGCCGGCTCCGATGCGCAAGGCGTTCAGCGTCACGATCATGGAAGAGCCGGACATGGCGATCGCAGCGATCAGCGGCGTGACGAGGCCGAACGCCGCCAGAGGAACCGCGCAGGCGTTATAGGCGGCGGCGAACGCGAAATTTTCAACGACGCGCCGACGCGCCGAGCACGAAAAGGAAACGGCGTCGACGATCGGGTGAAGACCGCTTCCCTGATAAACGAAGTCAGCCGCCGCCTGGCTGGCGTCGGCGGCCGTTCCCGGCGAAAGGGAGGCATGCGCGCCGGCGAGAGAGGGCGCGTCGTTGAGACCGTCGCCGACCATCCCGACGCGCTTGCCTTCAAGGCGAAGCGCTTCGAGATGTGCGGTCTTGTCTTTGGGTGTCACTTCCGCGCGCCAGTCGTCGATGCCGAGAAGCGCCGCCGCCTTTTGTGCGGCGGGCGCGCGATCGCCCGACAGCATCTGAACGCCGAGGCCGAGCTGGCGCAATTGCATGATCGTGTCTGCGGCGTCCCTGCGAACCCGGTCTTCGAATTCAAGCCGGATTGGAGCCTGGTCGCCGATCTTCAGCCAGCTTTCCTGCACATCGTCTTCCGAGCGCGCTGCGCCGACGAAAGCGGCGCGCCCAAGCTTGACCGTGACGCCGCCATAGGTTCCCTCAACGCCGTCGCCGGGAATTTCGCGCGCATCGGCGGCCGGTTTGCCGGGCCCCGCTTCAGCGACGATTGCGCGCGAAAGGGGATGCCGGCTGATGCGCGCGAGCGATGCGGCCGCCGCGAGGTCATCATCCGAGAGGTTTGCACGGTTCGACAGGCGCGGCTTTCCGAAGGTGAGGGTGCCGGTCTTGTCGAAAACGACCGTATCGACTTCAGCAAGACGTTCGAGCGCATCGCCGGATTTAACGAGGACGCCCTTGCGAAAAAGTCGTCCTGTCGCGACGACCTGCACCGCAGGCGCGGCAAGACCGAGCGCGCAAGGGCAGGTGATGATCAGCAGCGCGACGGCGTTCAGGACCGACGCGCGAAGGCCGGCGTCCATGATGAAATACCAGCCGAGAAAGGTCAGCGCCGCCAGCGTGTGAACGACAGGCACGTAAAGCGATGCCGCCCGGTCGGCGAGCCTGACGTAACGGCTCTTGGTTTGTTCGCCCGCTTCGATAAGGCGCGTCAGGTCGGCGACAAGCGAGTCGTTCGCCGATTTGGCCGCGCGCATGGTGATGCGCGCGGTTAGGTTCAATACGCCCGCGTGAAGGAGGGCGCCTTCGCCGGCGCGAACGGGCGCGCTCTCGCCGGTGACGAGCGACATGTCGATGCTCGATTGGCCTTCCTCGATAACGCCGTCAACCGGCGCGCGGTCGCCCGGCGCTATGAGAAGGCGATCGCCCGGCGCAATGTCGCGCGCCGAAACGGAGACGAGCGTGCCGTCCGGATTGATGCGGCTGGCGGTGACCGCCTGCAAGGCGAGGAGATCGCGCGCGGCGGCGCGGGCGCGAAGGCGAAGGCGGTGATCAAGATAGCGCCCGATCAGCAGGAAGAAGAGCAGCATCACCGCGGCGTCGAAATAAGTGTGCGCGCCATGCGCGAAAAACTCAAAAACGCTGACCGACAGGGCGAGGATAACGCCGAGCGAAATCGGAACGTCCATATTCGCGCGCCCGACTTTCAGCGCGCGAAAAGCGGATGCGAAAAAGGTCTGTCCGGCGTAGAGCGCCGCCGGGATCGCGATCAGCGCGGAAACCCAGTGCATCAGGTCGCGCGTCGCCGGCCCCATCTCGCCGCCGCCGGCCCAGACCGAGACTGACAGAAGCATGACATTCGCCATCGCAAAGCCGGCGACCGCAAGCGCGCGCAACAGGCGCCGCCCTTCCTTGTCGGCTTCTTTTTCCGCCGCCTCCGGATCGAACGGCGCCGCGCGATAGCCGAGCTTGTCGAGACGGTCGGCGAGCGATTTCGGATCGATGGCGCCATCGGTCCAGACGAGTGAGAGGCGCCCTGTTGAAAGATTGAGCCGTGCGGACTGCATGTCCGGAAAGGCGTTCATCGCCCCTTCGATCTTGCGGATGCAAGCCGCGCACTTCGCGCCGAACACGGCGAGATCAAGCCGCGCGAGTCCGTTTGCGCGGCGGACGAACGGGGCGGGATCGATAACGGCGCCGTCGGCCGGCGGCTCGAGCCCGCTTGGGCAGCCAAGTTCCGGGGCGAATGTCGTCGCCGTCATTCGAGCGTCAGTCTTTTTTCAAGCGTAAAGCGCTCGCCGCGCTCGCTCGTCGCCTGAACGTCGAGCCGCCAGGCGCCGGGATCGGCGGCCGCGACGGCGCGATAGGTTCCGGGCTCGATCTCCTCGAAAGCGAGCGGCGTGTCGAATTCATCGCTCGCCGGCCGGGCGAGTATGCCGCTTACTGAAAGACCGCTGATCGGCGTTGAGGACGCCGAAAGGAAAAAAAGGGTGACGTCGGCGCTGTCATCTTCGGCGCGCCCGGAATTGATTGTCGCGGTCCAGCCGAGCGCTTCCTGTTCGGTGCGTTCGGCGATGCGGTCGTTGAAGGCGAGCCCCTGCAGATAGGATTTCTTCTCCTGCTCGCCCGGAAAGCTCCTTATCGCCATCGTGATGAAGATCGCGTTGGCGAGGATGACAACGCCGAAGAA
>JAGRED010000220.1 GCA_020446725.1 Parvularculaceae bacterium
ATCGAATTGTCGCAATAAGAGTACAATAAGCTCCGCTCTATCCAGGAGAAATTATACTATGCATGGGAGGGAACATTGATTTCGCCTATAATATTTCGAAACCTCTCCATTGTCTGTTCAATATGCCTTATTCCAATATCCTTTCTATCTGACCTCCGATACTTATACGTTGGCGCAATTTTCAATTTTCTATTTTTCCACGGCATATGGATTTCGAATTGGCTTCAATGCCGACGCTTAAACAAAGACCGCCGACCAATAGCCGGGGATATGAAATTACCGCTCATTCTTTTTGCGGGCTGCGGAAATCTAGCCGCCTATCTAGCCGGCCTTTACTAAACCGCTCACCCCGGCGAAAGCCGGGGTCCAATTCAACGCTGGCTGGATTCCGGCTTTCGCCGGAATGAGCGGATCAAAAATTACTCCCCCACCGCATAAACCGTATCGCCGCCGAGGATTGTCCGCAGCACGATGATATCGCCGATTGTGTTCGCGTCCGCCTTTGTCGGGTCGTCTGAAAGAACGACGATGTCGGCGTATTTGCCGGCTTCGAGCGTGCCGACCTTGTCTTCCATGAAGCCCGCATAGGCGTTCGTCGCCGTGTACGCGGTCAGCGCTTCTTCGGCGGTGATTTTTTCCTCCGGCACCCAGCCGTTCGGATTAAGCCCGTCGGTGGTGCGACGGAACATGGCGGCGTCGATGCCCCACAGCGGATTGAGAGGCGCGACCGGCCAGTCGGAGCCGAAGGTCATGAGCGCGCCGGTGTCGAGGAGCGACCGGAATGCGTAAGTCGTCTTGATCGCTTCCGGCCCGATGCGCTTGATCGCCCAGCGGCCGTCATCGGCGGCGTGATAGGGCTGCACCGAGGCGATGATGTCGCCTTCGCCGAATTTCGCGATGGCGCTGCGCGTCAAATGCTGCGCGTGTTCGACGCGGAAGCGTTTGGCGTGCAGATTCTTTCCGCCGATATCCGAAAAGGTCTGCAGAACGAAATCATTGGCGCGCTCGCCGATGGCGTGGATGGTGACGTGAAGGCCGGCCGCGTCCGCCGCACGCGCCCAGTCGATGAGCTGCTCCGGCGGCTGCATGGTGAGGCCCGTCGTATCGGCGTCGACATAGCTGTCGTACCGCCACGCCGTGCGCGAACCGAGCGACCCGTCGACATAGCCCTTGACCGCGCCCCAGCGCAGCGTGTCGTCGCCGCGCCCGTTTTCTTTCACAAACGCCGCCGTTTCTTCCCAGCTGGCGATCGGCGCGAAAACATAGACGCGCAGCTTCATCGCGCCGTCGTCGCGGAGTTTCTTGTACGCTTTGAGATTGGCGAGGCCGCCGGCGGGAAGCGGCATGTCATGCACTTGCGTGACGCCGTGTTCAAAGGCTTCCGCCTGGCCGCGCAGAAACGCTTCCGTTCGTTGTTCATCGGACGGCGGCGGAATGACCGCTTCGACGATTTCCATCGCCTTGTCCTTGACGGTGCCGGTGATGCGGCCCGTCTTGTCGCGGCCGATCTCGCCGCCTTCCGGCGTCGGCGTCTTGTCGTCCATCCCAGCAAGCTTCAGCGCGAGGGAATTCGCCAGCGCCTGATGGCCGTCATAGCGCATGACATAGACGGGGTTGTCGGGCGTAGCCGCATCGATCCACTTCCGGTCGGGAAGAACGCCGCCCCATTTCTCCTCGTCCCAATTGCCGCCGGTGATCCACTCGCCCTTCGGCCGCGTCGCCGCGTAATCGGCGATGCGCTGAACGAATTCAGCCTTGCTTGAGGCGTCGTTCAACTGAACGCTCGCCAGCGAAAACGACCCGTCGAAGAAATGCGTGTGATTGTCGATGAAGCCTGGCGCGACGAACTTGCCTTCAAGATCGACGATTTCCGTCGTCTCGCCGTGAAAGCGGTGCGCGCCGGCGTCATCCCCGACATAGATGATTTTCTCCCCTGCAATTGCGACAGCCTCGGCGCGCGCGGCGCTTTTGACGCCGGTCCAAACATCGCCGTTCATATAAATGACGTCAGCCGTTTGCACGGTCGGCGCGCTCGCGCATGACGCGATCATCAGCGCGCCCGCAGCGCAGGTGAAAAGTCTCATATCCGCCTTCTTCCGGCGCCTTTTCTTATCGATCGTCCGGCGGATAGACCGGCGCCATCCGCCCCATCACATGGCCGCCGAGCGCATCATAGAACCCGATCCCCGCTTCGCCGCAAGCAAAACGCAGCTGATCGAAATCGCCTGCGAGAAGCGTTCGCACCTGCAGCGGAGACATGCCGTCAGCGCGCGACGCGGCGGCGAAGGCGTTCTGGGCGTCGCGAATGCATGTCTGATCGACGGGAAAATCATTCGCCGCTTCGGCGGAGGCCGTCGCATCGACGGCCCAATAGAGCGCTTCCGCGGCCTCCCCCGCTGCGCCGCCGCGCCGTTCGCCAACCCTGTCATAGTGCGGCCTCATCTCGTTCATCGACGCGCCGCCGCTCCTGCAGAAAGCCTCGAGAGCATCGCAGATCTCAAGGAGCGCAATTCGCTCGCTTCCAGGATAATCCTCCGGCAATTGATAAATCGCACGGCGCGCCATGCGCGCCGCCAGCAACGCCTGCGCATAAAGCGGCAGTTTCACAATTTCATCGAGTTCGAAGATCGCAGGCATGGACGCGTTATTGCATCGGCTCGGCCGCTTCTTCTTCGCCGCGGTCTGCGTCATCGGTTGATGGCGTCGGCGCGGTTTCGAAGGCGACGGCGTCAATCTGATAGCACTGGCGTCCAGCCGTCACGGGCTTGGTGAACGTGCGCCGCGCGCCGACTGTCGGCGAATAGTAATAGCCGCCCGGCCGCCATTCGCGATTGTCGCCTTGCGCGTCCGGCCAGCCGACATCGAAATCGGCGCAGATTTCATAACTGTTTTCGTCGATCGGCTGATAGTCGTAAATGCCGCCGGTAAGCGGATCGACCGGAACAGCATTCGCGCACCCATCCGCAACCGGCAGGCGCGCCGCGCGATCGCTTAGATAGGCGCCCATCGCCTCAAGGCTTTCCGGCAAGGCGGCCGCGTAAGAATAATGGCAGTCGATAAGCCTCGTCGTCTCGATAAGTCCCTGCAGTCTTTGCTCATCCGCCATTTGCAATCGCGCCGAATAGGGGCTGCGCACGATCGTGAAAGCCCAGACGACAAGCGCCGCGGCGATCAGCGTCGCAAGAAGCGCGAGCGCGCGGCCTGGAATATCGACGCCGGACGCATGGCGCTCAACATCGCGCGAATAATTCCAGAGGATCGCAACAGAAATCGCGCCGACAACCGCCGCCTTTGCGAGAAAACGCGATTGCAATTCGCCGTTCAGGAACTGGAAGACAACGGCGACTAAATCGCCGATCAATGCGCCGGCGGCGAAGATGAGCGTCACATAAGTGAGCCATGCGTGCACGCGGCTGCGGCGGCGTTCGGCGTCCTTTCGCTTCTTCGCAGCGAGCCGCCAGCCGAGGAAAAGAAAGATCGGATAGCCGACAAGCAACGACGCGACGGACCAGCGCATGCCTGTCGTCGCCCATCCGCCATAATACCCGTTCTGCGCCAGATCGTCGGCGAATTGTCGGTCGATCCATGCGAATGCGAGCGAGCCGACCTGCGTCGCGACCATCCCGAGCAGGGAAAAGTAGACGATGTAGAGAAACGCCTCGCGCGCGGACCCATAGGCTTTCGGGCGCGGCACCGGGAGCGCGAAATCGATTTCCGCAAAGGAGACGAGGGAGTTTTCAATCTGGTCCTCCGGCCAGACCGCTTTTTTCAGCAACTAGAGGATGCG
>JAGRED010000221.1 GCA_020446725.1 Parvularculaceae bacterium
CCAACATCCAGGGAGATGAACCTGAAATCGACCCCGATCACATCGACGCGCTGATCGAGGCGCAGGAAATCGCCGGACGTTTCGCGGCGACGCTCGCTTGCCCGTTTCCCGCGCATTTAGACCCCGCCTATCCCGCTGCGGTCAAGGCGGCGCTCGGTGATCCGATCGATCGCGAGAAGAGAATCTACGAGGCGCGGGATTTCACGCGCACGCCGCCGGCGGGTTCAAAACGTGAAGACTTGCTTCTTCACATCGGCGCCTACGCCTATACGCGCGACAGCCTCCAGCGCTTTATCAGCCTTCCGCGTGGCGTGCGGGAAGCGGCGGAGAGCCTTGAACAGCTGAGGATCATCGAGAACGGGGAACGCATCGCCATTCGCCTCGTCGAAAAAGCCGCGCGCGGCGTTGATACGGCGGAAGATCTTGCGGCGGCCCGAACGCGTCTCGCCGGAACATGAAAACGGCGCCGGTCTGGAAGTTCGGCGCCGTCTGTCGTGATTGTCAGTCTTGCGCTGGTTTGTCTTCGCCCGCCGCATATCCTGTTAGGCGAATGCGGCGAAGGTGTAGACCGCCGGGAAAAGCGCCGCGATGATGATCGCTGTCGCTGCGGTGATCGAAAGCATTCTGGCCATTTTTCTCTCCTTTTTATCGTTGTTCGCCGTTTCCGGCATGGGCTGGAGATAAGGGGCGTCGGTTCGAATGGAATAGGTTCCGGCGCCGTTTCGCCGCATTCCGCGCACCGTTCATCGAAGGCCGGATCGGCGCTGTCGGTTCGGCCCGTCCGGGCGTCGGTTCGGCGCTGACGGGCGCGAAGCGGCCTTGCCTCTCGCCCAAGTAGACCTTTCCCCGGCGTTGCGCTAACAACCGGGCCCCGCGAAGGAGATCCCATGGAAAAGACCTTTAAGGACGCGCGTTCAGCCCTCGATGGGCTCCTGTTCGACGGCATGACCATCATGGCCGGCGGTTTCGGCCTCTGCGGCATCCCGGAAAACCTCATCCTCGCGATCCGCGATTCCGGCGTCAAGAACCTTACCGTCATCTCGAACAACGCCGGCGTCGACGGCTTCGGGCTCGGCATGCTGCTCAACACGCGCAAGGTCAAAAAGATGATCTCGTCCTATGTCGGCGAGAACAAGGAATTCGAACGGCAATATCTATCGGGCGAGCTTGAGCTTGAGTTCAATCCGCAAGGGACGCTCGCCGAGCGCTGCCGCGCCGGAGGCGCAGGCGTTCCGGCCTTCTACACCAAGACCGGCGTCGGCACGCTGATCGCGGAAGGCAAGGAACACAAGGTCTTCAATGGCGAGACCTACATCATGGAAACGGGCCTCGTCGCCGACCTCTCGATCGTCAAGGCCTGGAAGGGTGATCCGCAGGGCAATCTCGTTTACCGCAAGACCGCCCGCAATTTTAACCCGATGATGGCGACGGCCGGGAAAACCACCGTCGCGGAAGTCGAGGAGATCGTCGAACTTGGGAGCCTCGATCCCGACTGCATTCATACGGCCGGCATATTCGTGCAGCGTCTCATTCAGGGCGAGCATGAAAAACGCATCGAGCAAAGAACCGTCCGCCAGAGGGAGACCGTGTAATGCCCTGGGATAGAAACCAAATGGCGGCGCGCGCCGCGAAGGAACTGAAAGACGGTTTCTACGTAAATCTCGGCATCGGCATTCCGACGCTTGTCGCGAACTACATTCCCGAAGGCGTCGACGTCACGCTGCAGTCGGAAAACGGCATGCTCGGCATGGGGCCGTTTCCTTATGATGATGAGGTCGATCCCGACCTTATCAACGCCGGCAAGCAGACGATCACGGAACTGCGCCGCACGTCGTATTTTTCCTCGGCCGATTCCTTCGGCATGATCCGCGGCGGGCATATCGACCTGTTGATCCTCGGCGCGATGGAAGTCTCAGAAAAGGGCGATCTCGCCAACTGGATGATTCCCGGCAAGATGGTCAAAGGTATGGGCGGCGCGATGGATCTTGTCGCCGGCGTCAAACGCGTCGTTGTCGTCATGGACCACGCATCGAAATCGGGCGAGCCGAAATTGCTGCACGAATGCGCGTTGCCGCTCACCGGCAAACAGGTCGTCGATATGGTGATCTCCAATCTCGGCGTATTCGAGATTGACCGCGGCAAGGGGATGACGCTCATCGAACTTGCGGACGGCGTCACGCTCGACGAGGTCAAGGCGCAGACGGAAGCCGACTTCAAGGTTGCGTTGCGTTGAACATGGCCGGCGCGCGCCGCATTGGCGACCTTCAGACGCCGGCGCTGCTGCTTGACGAGGAAAAGCTCAACGCCAACATCGACCGCATGCGCGCGCGCTTCGCGGCGCTCGGTGTTTCCTTGCGTCCGCATATCAAGACGGCGAAATCAGTCGAGGTCTACAAGCGGGCGCTTGACGGCGCGGTCGGCGTCACCGTTTCAACGCTTGCAGAGGCGGAATACGCTTTCGATCGCGGCGCCCGGAATATTCTCTACGCTGTTGGAATTGCGCCGGTAAAACTGGCGCGGGCTGCGGCGCTTATCGAACGCGGCGCGGCGCTGACGTTAACTGTCGACAGTCTCGATGCGGCGCGCGCGCTCGACTCGAAGGGCGCAGAACTCGGCGTCCGCTTTCCGGTTCTGATTGAAATCGACAGCGACGATCACCGCGCCGGCGTCAAGCCTCTTTCAGGCATGGCGCGCGAGATCGCCGGATTTCTGAGCGCCGCCAAGGGTGCGGATTTTTGCGGCCTCATGACTCACGCCGGCGGCTCCTATGATTGCCGCAGCATCGAGGCGATCCAGGCTGTCGCCGAGCGGGAAAGGCGGGCCGTTGTCGAGACGGCGGCGATGCTGAAAGCCGACGGGTTCGACTGCGAGATAGTTTCCGTCGGATCGACGCCGACGGCGACGTTCGGCGAAAGCTTCAATGGCGTTACAGAGGTGCGCGTCGGCGTATACATGTTCAACGATCTTGTGATGGCGGGGCTCGGCGTCTGCGAGATTTCCGATATCGCCATCACAGTTCTGACGAGCGTCATCGGTCGTCAGGCCGAAAAGAACTGGGTCCTCGTCGATGCCGGCTGGATGGCGCTATCG
>JAGRED010000222.1 GCA_020446725.1 Parvularculaceae bacterium
AGTGCGATCCAGCTTTCCGGCAAATCGAAATCTGTTTCGTAAACGCGCGTCCGCCCCCTCTATATCCCCTCTTTCACGACGACGCGATCTGGCGCGCGCGCGATTACGGTGTGGCCGTCCGCGGCCCGCGCCGCGCGTTTGTTCCCTTCGCCATGCCGTGCCGCATTCCCCTCCATCGGGCGCATCCTCCTTTCCGACGCAGACCATCATAGGGCCGCCGCAAGGGAGGGGGATAAGTAGGGGGATAACTTTGCGTTTCCCTGTGAAATCAAGGCGCTATATGGTTAACGCGCCTTGCCGCCTTAAGCCGGCAAGGCGGCTTCTCACAGCCACGGTCCGAATTTCTTGCTCGACGGGAAACCCTTCGGCGCCAGGCGCCCGGCCTGCGCGCGTTTGCCGACATAGGATTTCCAGTCGTCGATCGTCTGGACACGGCCCGATCGGTCGACCCAGGTAAGGCCTTCCTTTTTCGAAAAGACTTTCGCGTCGGAAAGCCCGCCCGACTGGAATTTCTGGATAGCGACGCCCTTGCCGCGCGCCATCTCCGGCAGTTCGTCGAGCGCGAAGACGATGAACTTCTTGTTGTCCCCGACGCTCGCCACCATGTCGCCTTCGACCGGGCGGCACACGCACGCCTCGGCGTCCGACGAGACGTTGAGCACCTGCTTGCCCTTGCGCGTTGAGGAAAGGAAGTCTTCCTCCTTCACGATGAAGCCGTGGCCGGTCGTCGACGCGATGATGAATTTCCGCTCGCCCTTGTAGAGGAACGCCGCCGTCACCGTCTGGTCATTGCCGAGGTCGATCATCAGCCGGATCGGTTCGCCATGCCCGCGCCCGCCCGGCAGGCTCATCACATCGAGCGTGTAGAATTTCCCGTCGGTGCCGAAGAGCGTCAGCTTGTCATTCGTCATCGCGTGGATGACGAACGCCTCGCTGTCGCCGTCCTTGTATTTGATGTCGGCCCTGTTCTCGACATGGCCTTTCATCGTCCGCACCCAGCCCTTTTCAGAGAGGATGACGGTGACAGGCTCTTTCTCGATCAGCTGGTCGAGATTGATTTCCTCGGCGACCGGCGCGTCTTCGACGCTGGTGCGCCGGCGGCCGACATCCGATTTCGGGTCGAAGACTTTCCGCACGTCGCGGAGTTCGTCGGCGATCTTCTTCCACTGCGCATCGTCGGATTTCAGCAGCGCCTGAAGCTCTTTTTGCTCTTTCTTCAGGTTGGCGTGTTCGCCTTTGATCTCCATTTCCTCAAGCTTGCGCAAATTCCTGAGGCGCATGTTGAGGATGGCTTCGGCCTGCGTGTCAGTCAGCTTGAATTTGCGGAGCAGTCTTTCTTTCGGCTCATCCTCATAGCGGATGATCCTGATCACCTCGTCGAGATTGAGATAGGCGATGAGGAGGCCTTCGAGAATCTCAAGCCGCTCGGCGATCTTGCCGAGCCGGTGTTTCGTCCGCCGGACGAGGACGTCTTTGCGATGATCGTTATAAGCGACGAGCGCGTCCCTGAGGCCCATGACCTTCGGCGCGCCGGAGGCGTCGAGAACGTTGAGGTTGAGCGGGAAACGGCTTTCAAGCTCGGTCTGGCGGAACAGCGTTTCCATCAGCGCCGCCGGTTCGATAGTCCCTGCGCGCGGCTCGATGATGAGACGGATGTCCTCCGCGCTTTCATCGCGAATGTCGGCGACGGCTTGCAGCTTTTTCGACTGGATCAGTTCCGCGATGCGTTCGATCAGTTTCGATTTCTGCACCTGATAGGGAATTTCCGTGACGACGATCTGATAGCGGCCGCGGCCGAGATCTTCCGTCGCCCACCGTGCGCGAACGCGAAAGCCGCCGCGCCCCGTCGCATAGGCTTCGATCATCGACTCATGCGGCTCGATCAGCACGCCGCCGGTCGGAAAGTCGGGCCCCTTCACATAACCGAGAAGCGTTTCTGTGCGGGCATTCGGCGTCTTGATGAGATGAAGGCACGCGTCAATCAGTTCGGCCGGATTGTGCGGCGGGATCGACGTCGCCATGCCGACCGCGATGCCGTTCGCGCCGTTCGCCAGCATGTTCGGGAACGCGGCGGGCAGGACGATCGGCTCCCTGCCCTCGCCGTCATAGGTGTCGCGGAAATCGACCGCATCTTCATCGATGCCTTCAAGCAGCAGCGCGGCGGCCTCGGTCAGGCGGCTTTCGGTGTAACGCATCGCCGCGGCGTTATCGCCGTCGATATTGCCGAAATTCCCCTGCCCGTCGATCAGCGGAACGCGGACTGAAAAATCCTGAACGAGCCGCACCATGGCGTCGTAAATCGCCTGGTCGCCATGCGGGTGGAAATTGCCCATCACCTCGCCGACGACTTTCGCCGATTTCTTGAACCCGCCTTTCGGGTTGAGGCGCATCTGGCGCATCGCATAGAGAATGCGCCGGTGGACAGGCTTCAGCCCGTCGCGGACGTCAGGCAGCGCGCGCGCCGTGATCGTCGACAGCGCGTAAGCGAGATAGCGACGCGACAGGGCCTCGTCGAAGGGTTCAAGGAAAATCTCTTCCGGGCGCGGCGGCCGGTTCGGTTCGTTCGGGCCGCCGCCCTTGCGGGTTTTCGTCTTTGCCATGGGCGGGAAATATCAGAGTCTGGCCCGAAGGCCAGACCCTTCCGCCACGCCGCCTGACGGCTCTAAAGCCGCAAATCCGCCAGCTGCGGCGCCGATCTCGGCTTGGCGAGATAAAATTCCGCGAAGTATTCGCCATCGGCTTCGAGCCCCGCGGGATCGAGGCCGAGCGCCTCGACCGCGGCGAGCGCCCCGGCGGCCTCTTCCTCATCGCGGAAGCGACGTTGTGGAAAACAGCGGTCGTCGAGTTTTTCCGTTTCAAGCCCGAACCCGGTCAGCTCTTCGGCGATCGCGTCGAAGGGAAACTGGCGCAGCGAAAAAGCGGCGATCCATGGCGGCGGCCCTTCGACCGCATCAATGAGCCGGTTGAAGGTCTTTTCCGTCACGTAACCGACGGCGCCGGTCGTGATGATGAGATCGACATCCGCGACAGCGGCGCGCGCATCGTCCGTCATCGGCGCGGCTTCGAGATTTTCAACAATCGCGTCGTCGATCAGCCCGACGGCGCGCGCGTAACCCGCCGCTTCCGCCGCGACATCCATGCCGGTGAAGGTCGCCTCGACCGCTTTCCGCCTGTCGGCGAAAAATGCGGCGTCGTCGAAGATCGCCTCAGCGACGGATTCCTCTCTCATCTCCTGCCGGCGATAACGCGCGACGAGATCGGAAAATTCAAGGTCGTACTGGATCAAGGCGGCGTTGACGCCGTAGGAACACCCGATGTCGAGCACCGAGAGATTGTCTTTTCCCATCGCCTTCATCACGCGGCGGAAGATCGGTCGCGCTTCCGTCGGGATCCGGTAGTCGAGCGCGCCGAGCGTTCGGTAATAGCGGCGCGGATCAGGCAGATTGTAGATATCGTCGAAATTGGCTTTCGCCTCATTCGCGGAATCGAAAATGTCGTCATTAGGCGCCATTGCTGCGGGCCGCTCCGTTCTCCGTGTAAATGTCAGCTTGTTCGCGACGAGCTATAGACCATACGCGCCGCAGATGCAAAACCCGAGCGATCAGGCGCGTTGTCGCAGCAATTCAGCGGCCCTGCGCCGCGCTTCGGGGAGTTGTTGGCTGGCGAGATGGAGAATGCGCGTCTCGATGAAATATCCGGTCGTTTCAAGACCGTTAACCGCGTCTTCCATCGTCGCTTCCGCGCTTGAATCGCGAAGGAACGCCGGCAAGGGCAGCATGCGATCCTTGTAAGGCTCGCCCGCCTCGGCGCTGACGGCGCAGGCCGATTTCGGCGAAACATAAATGAGATTGTCGCGCGCGCCGCTCGCCGCACAGCGATCGAGCGTCAGGCCGAAACCAAGTTCCGCCAGCAAGCCGAGTTCCCAGCGCGCCATTAGCGCCGGCCAGATTTCAATATCACCAAGATGATCGAGAAGAATGCGCATCGTGTGATAGACGCGCGAATGCGCTTCACGTTCGGGAAGCGTCGCATCGGCGACGGCGCAGGCGGCTGTCAAACCGGCGAGCGACAGGCGATCCTGCATCAATTCGCCGGCGCGCGCGCCGGTCAGTTCAAGCGTGAAATGGCCGAGGCTTTCATTGAGCCGGCCTTTCCATGTCGCGCGTACGGCATTGCCGGGCTGCAGGATCGGGCGCATCGTGCGCCCCTGCCCGCCATAGACGAGCCCCGCCCATTTGCCGTGATGCGGCGTGAAGATATCCGCAACGGCGGCGGTCTCCCCATGCGCGCGCGCTGAAAGCACAATGCCGTCGTCGGTGAATTCCATTCATTCCATCAATGAAATTCTACGGTCATCGCGTCGATATGGCGGATCGCCGCCGTGCCGCGGATCTTTGGCGGGTCGCCGATCATTTTGATGTCGGGGGCAAGTCGCGCAATCGTCGCGATCGATTCTTCCATTTCCGCGCGGGCGAGCGCCTCGCCGAGGCAGCGATGCGCGCCGCCCCCGAAGGCGATGTTCCATTTCGGAATGCCGGTGCGGCGAATGTCGAACCGGTCGGGTTCCGGATAGACGTCAGGGTCGCGAAGGCCGGAGAGCACCGACATCGACACGACGCGGCCTTCCGGGATGACGACGCCTTCAATCTCCATTTCGCGCAAGGTGAAGCGCGGCACCGATCCGACCGGCGGATCGAAGCGAAGCCCTTCTTCAACGGCCGGCTTCTTCCACGCTTCCGGGTCCGCGCAGACCAGCGCCCATTGATCGGGGTGCTGCAGAAGTTCCGACAGAACGGCGGCGGTGCCGGTCCGCGTCGTGTCAGACCCGGCGAGGATGACGCCGGCCATCTGCATGCGGATTTCTTCTTCCGTCAGTTCGCCCGAGGCGGCGGTCGCCTGCGCGTAGGAGGTGAGGAAATCCTCCCGCGGATTTTTGCGCCGTTCATCGAGCAGGCTCTTCACATAATCGTCGAGAGCGCCGACGCCGGCGTCGATCTGGGGGAGTTCGTCATTCTGGAAGAACCCGATGCCGCGCGCCGCATCCGCCACCCAGCCCGAAAATTTCGGCCAGTCTTCCGGCGGCGCGCCGATGATTTCCGCAATGATGCGCGCCGGGATGGCGCGGCTGAACGCGTCAAGAAAATTGACCGGTCCTTTGCCGCGATTCGCCTCGATGACTTCGGCGGCGATTTCGCGAACGCGCGGGCGCATGCCGTCCATCAGCTTGTAGGCGAAGGTGCGCGCCATCGGCGAGCGGCGGCGTTTGTGCACGTCGCCATTCGCGAACAGCATCGCATTCTTGTAAAGTTCGAAAAGCGGCCCGGATGTGATCCCGCGCAGCATCATCCCTTCAAGCTCGAACTGGCGCGTATTCTCGTTGTCGAGAAGCGCATCCATATATTTGTGCTTGAGGACGACGAAGACGCCGATATCGGTGATGGCGACGGCGCTCTTTTCCCGCAGCGATTTCATATAGGCGTGCGGATTATTGTAGGCGGCTTCTGAATCGATCAGGAGCGGTTCTTTTGCTGCGCTTTGGCTGACGGCGGACATTTTCGCCTCCTTTTTGGGGAAGCTTCGCACAGGGGGCGCCCGACCTCAATCAACGGGCGCAGCCGGGCTCAATCGACGATGTCGAGGCCCATTTCGCGATAGCGCGCAGCCTCGTCCGTCCAGCCCTCGCGCACCGAGACGTTGAGGAAAAGGTGAACCGGCTCGCCGAAGATCTCGGTAAGCTCCTTGCGAGACGCCTCCCCGATCGCCTTCAGCGTCTGGCCGGCCTTGCCGAGAACGATCGGGCGATGCCCTTCCCGGCTGACGTAAATCGTCTGCTCGATCCGTAATTCGCCTTTCTTGGTGCGGGTCCATGAGGTCGTTTCTACGGTCGACTCATAGGGAAGTTCCTGATGCAGCCGCTTGAAAACCTTCTCGCGCGTCACTTCCGCCGCCATCAGCCGGTCTGAAATGTCCGATAGCTGATCTTCCGGATACATCCATGCGCCTTCGCCCGCGCGATCCGCGAGATATTTCCGGAGGTCTTTGACGCCGTCGCCGTTTTCAGCCGAGATCAGTAACCTCTCATCGAAGGTTTCATGCGCGCTCATCGCCGCGATGAGTTTTAGAAGTTTGTCGCGCGCGATCTTGTCGATCTTGTTGAGAACAAGCGTCGCTTTCTTTTTGCGCCGCTTCAGTTCCTCAATGATCATTTCGGTATCGGCTGTCGATTTCGACGGGCCGGCGAGTTCGGCGGCCGCGTCAACGACGAGCATGATCATGTCAGCGCCCTCAAGCCCTTCCCAGGCGGCGGCGACCATGGCGCGGTCGAGCCGGCGGCGCGGGGAGAAAATGCCGGGCGTGTCGGTGAAGACGAGTTGCGCGTCATCGATGACGGCGATGCCGCGAATGCGCGCGCGCGTCGTCTGCACTTTTTGAGTGACGATCGACACCTTCGCGCCGACCAATGCGTTGACGAGCGTCGACTTCCCGGCGTTCGGCGCGCCAATGACGGCTATAAAAGCAGAGCGTTTCATGGAGCCGAACGCATTCTTGAATTTGACCGCCTTCGCGGTCGGTTCGGCGCGCCAATGACGGCTATAAAAGCAGAGCGTTTCATGGAGCCGAACGCTTTCTTGAATTTGACCGCCTTCGCGGTCGGTTTGGGGCTCCTATCACCGCGATGAAGGCGGAACGTTTGGCGGTCATAGGACGCCCGTCATGGCGGACGCGCCGTGGCGTGAAATGATGCGACGTTGAGATCCTGCATCTGCAATGCAACGCTTCTCGCGGGTTGACGCGTATGGTCGCTTACTCATCGTCGATCCAGACTTTTTCGCGGACAAGAAAGGCGGTCGCGGCGGCCATCTGTGCGGCGCGTTTCGATTGGCCTTCCGCCCTCACCGGCTCAAAGCCCGGCACCTGCACGTCGATTGTGAAGGCCGGGGCGTGGGCGGGGCCTTCGGCGTTGACAACATCGTATTTCGGCGGACCGAGGCCGCGCTCCTGGCTCCACTCCTGCAGGGTCGTCTTGGCGTCGCGGTGGCGCTTGGAAAGCGTTTCAAGGTTCGGCGACCAGAAAAAGTCGAACGCCTTGCGCGCCGCATCGAGCCCGCCGTCAACATAGAGCGCGCCGAGAAACGCCTCGCAGACATCGCCGAGGATTGCTTTCTTGCGCCGCCCGCCGGATTCTTCTTCCTGCGCCGACATCTTGATCAGCGGATCGAGCCCGAAAGCGAGCGCGGCCTTGGCGCAGGTTTCTTTCCGGACAAGCGCATTGAAGCGCGGCGCGAGTTCGCCTTCGCGCATCTTCGGATATTTCCGCCACAGCGCTTCGGCGGACAAAATGCCGAGCACCCTGTCGCCGAGAAACTCAAGGCGTTCAAGGTCGCCGATTTTCGACGACGCGGCGAGGCTTGAATGGGTAAGCGCGCGCTTCAATAGGCTTTGGTCGGCGAATTTGTGGCCGATCAGTTCCTGCAGCGCGGCAAGCCGTTTTGCGCTCATCTCACCGGATCGAAAATGCGTCCGTAACGGATGGCGAACGGCCATTTCCAGACTTGCCAGAACGCCGTCTTCTCTCCGTCGACAGAGAAGAAAATCCGCTCGGCGCGCCCGACGATGTCGTCAAGCGGCACGTAAAGCACCTGGGTCGTGCGGCTGTCCTGCGACTGGTCGCGATTGTCGCCCATCATGAAATAATGGCCTTCGGGCACGAGATATGGGCCGACCATGTCGAGATTGCCTTCATTGCCGTGGCATTCCTGAACGACATAGCTGACGCCGTTCGGCAGCGTTTCGCGATAGCGCGGCGCCTGCGTGTGGCGGTAATGGTCGCAATCGGTGTCGAACATGCCGATGAATTCTTTCTTCACCGGCTCGCCATTGATGTGAAGAACGCCCTTGATCATGTCGATGCGGTCGCCCGGCATGCCGATGACGCGCTTGATGTAATCCTTGTTGCCGTCCTTGCGCGCCTTGAAAACGACGATCTCCCCGCGATTGGGGCCATGGCTCGAAAGGATGCGTCCTTGCATGTTTATCCGCGTCAGCGGGTAGACGAGCGAGGCGCGCGAATAGCCGTATGTCGGTTTCGAGACGAAGAGAAAATCGCCGACCTCAAGCGTCGGCTTCATCGAGCCTGACGGGATGTTGAACGGCTGGAAAATGACGATCCGCAGAACGAGCGCAATCGCCACAGCGTAGAAAACGGTCTTTGCGAGATCCCAGGCCTCTTCGGCCGCGGTCATCTGCTGCTGCGCGGCTTCCGGCTTTCCAGCCTCCCCGCGATCGCCCCCGAAGCTGAATTTGCCAATCTTGAAATCGAACGCCATCGGTACCTGTTCCCCGCTCTCTTGCGGCCCGCCCCTATGCCCGGCCTTCAGCCGCCGGCCGAGCGTAGATGATCACGATCGCCTGGGCCAAGGGGAACTCGTCCGTAATGGTCAGGTGAATGTCGGCGATGTGGCCTGCCGGCGTGATTTCTTCAAGCCTTTTCAACGCCCCGCCGGTCAGTTTGAGCGTCGGCTTGCCCCCCGGCAGGTTGACGACCCCCATATCCCGCCAGAATACCCCGCGGGAAAGGCCGGTGCCCAGCGCCTTCGAACACGCCTCCTTGGCGGCGAATCGCTTGGCGTAGGAGGCCGCCCGCTGGGCCCGCCGGTCCGATTTTGCACGCTCGATCTCCGTGAAGACCCGGTTCGTGAACCGCTCGCCATGCCTTGCGAGGGTCTTTTCGACGCGCTCGATATCGATGAGGTCGTTTCCGATGCCGATGATCATGAGGGGCAGCCGATCTGCGTCATCGGCCCGCGGCGCGGCTTGTCGGTGAAATAGGTCCGGTCGGCGACGCGCAGGCCGATTTCCTTCGCCTTGGCGCGCTGTTCGGCCGGAGCGGTCTTCGCAAGAATGTCGGACCATTTGCGCGTCTTCACCATGGCGGGCTGCGCATTAACGCGGCCGAGCCACGCGGCGACTTTCGGCCAGCGCTCGGGCGACGGCGTCCAGCGCGCATATTCCATGCCGGTGAACATCACCCCGATCGCGATGTCGGCGAGCCCGAAGGTCCCACAGAGAAAACCGTCGGCGGGCGTTGCGCTTTCAAGATAATTCATCACTTCGACAACATCGGTCTCAAGGTGTCTGGCGAAGGCTTCGAGATCGCGCGGCGCGCCGAAAATCGCCGGCGCGACGACGACAGCGCCGAAGCCCTTCCAGATGAAGACATCGCCGAGACGACTATCGGCGTATTCCTCAAACCAGCGCGCTTTCGCCCGCGCGGCGGCGCTCGCCGGCAGGATCGAGGGAAACGGATAGGTCTCCTCTAGATATTGTGCGATGACGGATGAATCGTTGAGCGTCACATCCCCGTCAATCAGAACGGGAATGCGCCGCAGCGGCGAGATTTTCGCAAAATCGTCATCGCCGAAAAACGGCACGATCGGATCAATCTCGAACGGAACGCCCTTCATCGTCAGCGTGACGAGAACCTTGCGCACATAGGGCGAGACGGTGTTGCCGATGATTTTCAGCATTCAATAAAGCCCTCCCGTTCGCGCGTCCCGCATGAGGCGCCTCATCTCTTTCACGCTTTCGGCGAGCCCCATGAACACCGCCTCGCCGATGAGAAAATGGCCGATATTGAGTTCAACGATTTCCGCAATCGCGGCGACCGGCTGGACATTGTGAAAGGTGAGCCCGTGGCCGGCGTGGACTTCAAGCCCCAACGAGTGCGCGAATGCGGCCGCCTTGCGGACCAGATCGAGCTCATGCTTGATCTTAGAATTCGTCGTCGTCAGGCACGCCTCGTGATAGGCACCGGTGTGAATTTCGACGACCGGCGCGCCGACGCGCTTGGCCGCCTCGATCTGCCGCGCATCCGGATCGACGAACAGCGACACGCGGACGCCGAGATCGCCGAGCGATTGCACGAACGGCGCGATGAAGGTTTCCTGTCCCGCGACGTCGAGACCGCCTTCGGTCGTTTTCTCTTCGCGGTTTTCCGGCACGATGCAGCAGGCGTGCGGGCGGACGTCGCTCGCCAGCATGTGCATCTCGGCGGTCGCGGCCATTTCGAAATTCAGCGGCAGTGGGATTTCCGCTTTCAGGCGGCGCATGTCGTCGTCGCGAATGTGACGGCGATCGCCCCTCAGATGCGCGGTGATGCCATCGGCGCCGGCGCTCATCGCAAGTTCGGCGGCGCGGACGGGATCTGGATGATCGCCGCCGCGCGCGTTCCGGATGGTCGCGACATGGTCGATATTGACGCCGAGGCGAAGGGGCTTCTTATCGCTCATGCCGACTGACTGACGCCCCTGCTGCCGGGTTTCACCGCCGGAATGTCTGCAAGATGCGCCGGCAGTTTGTCGGCCGGCCATGCGTCGACTTTGAGTTCGGCAAGCGGGATAAGCGGCACGTCGAAGTCCGCCTTGCCGCCCGACCGGTCGATGAAGCAGGCGAGCGCGACAACCTCGGCGCCCGCTTTTCTCACCGCTTCGATCGCCTCGCGCGCCGAAAGGCCGGTCGAGACGATATCCTCGACGACGAGAACCTTTGCGCCCTTCGGAACGGAAAAGCCGCGCCGCAGCAGGAATGCGCCGTCGACGCGCTCGACGAACATGAACGGAACGCCGACATGGCGCGCGGTTTCATAGCCGTAAATGATCGCGCCCATCGCCGGGGA
>JAGRED010000223.1 GCA_020446725.1 Parvularculaceae bacterium
GAGAAGGCAATCGACGACCCCCTCGAGCACGACCGGGCCATCGGCGAAGATGCCACCGACCTGACGCACGTAATGATCGAACCCCGCGACATCCTGTTTGGCGAGATCGAAAACGAGGCGCACTTTCGATTCATCCTCGGCGTCGAACTTGAAGAAATCCTGGAAGGCGCGGATTTCAGCATCGGTGACGAAGCCGTCCGCCTTCGCCATCTTGGCCGAGAGCGCAATCAAGGCGATCGAAAATTTCTCTTCCTTACGCCGCTGCTTTTGAACGGCGAGCGCATCGAGCAGGGAATCGACCGTGCGCTTTCGGACGGTCGTGAATAATTCTTCCATGCGGTCTAGAATGCCCATGGCGCGCTCTTAGCGCCCCTTCCGGACGAAAGCCAGACATCTGCCCCGAAAGGCGCAAACGAGGAGTTAGGCCGCTTCCGGCGTGTAGTTGAGGATTGGCGACAGCCACCGCTCCGCCTCGGGAAGCGTCATTCCCTTGCGGCGCGCATAGTCTTCCGCCTGGTCCTTTTCAATCTTGCCGACGCCGAAATAAAGCGACGCCGGATGACTGAAATAAAGCCCGGAAACGGATGCGGGCGGCGTCATCGCGAAGCTTTCCGTCAGCGCCATGTCGGCGTTCCGCTCGGCTTCAAGGAGACGGAATATCGTCGCCTTCTCCGTATGATCGGGCTGTGCGGGATAGCCGGGCGCCGGGCGGATGCCCTGATATTTTTCGCCGATCATCTCCTCGACCGAAATCGTCTCGCCTTTCGCATAACCCCACAATTCGCGCCGGACGCGCGCATGGAGATGCTCGGCGAAAGCTTCTGCGAGCCGGTCCGCGATCGCTTTCGCCATGATCGAGGAATAATTGTCGTGCTTGTCGTCATAGGATGCGGCGAGCGCCTCTTCCCCGACGCCGGCGGTGACGGCGAAGGCGCCGACATAATCGCGTTTGCCTGTCTCCTTCGGGGCGATGAAATCCGCGATGCAGTAATTCGGCGCGGCGTTGTCGCGCTTGGCGATCTGCTGGCGAAGGCCATGCAGGCGCGCAATCGCCTTGTCGCGCGTCTCATCGGCGTAAAGTTCAACATCATCGCCAACCGCATTTGCAGGCCAGAAGCCGACAACGCCATGCGCGGTCAGCCGGTTCCCTGCGATGACGTCATCCAGCATTTTCCTCGCATCGGCGAAGAGAGAGCGGGCCGCCTCGCCGACGATTTCATCCTCAAGGATGCGCGGATATTTGCCCGCCAGTTCCCACGACGAAAAGAACGGCGTCCAGTCAATGTGATCGGCGAGCGTTCTGAGATCGTAATTCCTGAACGCCCTGACGCCGAGAAAGGACGGCGCCGGCGGCTCATAACCGCGCCAGTCGATCTTCGGCGCGCGCGCGCGCGCGTCACCGAGAGACATGCGGGGTGCGCGTTCGCGACCTTTCTCGTGCTGCTCCCGGATCCGGTCATATTCGCTTTTGACCTCGGCGAGATAACCCGCACGCTTTTCTTCCGAGACGAGCGCGCCCGCAACGCCGACAGCCCGGCTCGCATCGGTCACATAGACGACCCCGCGTTCGTAATTGGGCGCGATCTTCACCGCCGTATGCGCGCGGCTTGTCGTCGCCCCGCCGATCAACAGCGGAATATTGAAACCCTGACGCCGCATTTCTCCGGCGACGTGCCGCATTTCATCAAGGCTCGGCGTGATCAGTCCTGAAAGCCCGATAATGTCGACGTCATGCTTTTTCGCTTCTGTGAGGATTTTCTCGGCGGGCACCATGACGCCGAGATCGATCACCTCGTAATTGTTGCACTGGAGAACGACGCCGACGATGTTCTTGCCGATGTCGTGCACGTCGCCCTTGACGGTCGCCATCAGGATCTTGCCGTTCGGCTTTCCCTGCGCGAGCCCCTGCTCCTTCTTCTCTTTTTCCATGAAAGGCGTCAGGTACGCGACGGACTGTTTCATCACGCGCGCCGATTTGACGACCTGCGGCAGGAACATCTTTCCCGAGCCGAACAGATCGCCGACGACATTCATGCCGTCCATCAGCGGGCCTTCGATGACATGAAGCGGCCGCCCGAGTTTGACCCGCGCCTCCTCGGTATCCTCGACGATGAATTCGGTGATGCCCTTGACGAGCGCGTGTTTCAAACGCTCCTCAACGCTCGCCTCTCGCCAGGCGAGATCGGCCTCGACCTTCTTGCCCGCTTCGCCTTTATATTGCTCAGCGACTTCAAGGAGCCGTTCGGTCGCATCCTTGCGCCTATTGAGGATGACGTCTTCAACAGGCTCACGCAGCGATTTCGGGATTTCGTCGTAGATCGCGAGCTGACCGGCGTTGACGATGCCCATATCCATCCCCGCCTTGATGGCGTGATAGAGAAAGACGGAATGCATCGCCTCGCGCACCGGCTCATTGCCGCGGAATGAGAAGGAAATATTCGAAACGCCGCCGGAAACGCGCGCGCCGGGAAGCCGTTCCTTGATCGCCCGCGTCGCATTGATGAAATCAACGGCGTAATTGTCGTGTTCTTCAATCCCCGTCGCGACGGCGAAGATATTCGGATCAAAGATGATGTCGTCCGGCGGGAACCCGAGCGTATCGACGAGCAGCCTGTAAGAGCGCTCGCAGATTTCAATTTTTCGCGCCGCCGTATCCGCCTGACCCTTTTCGTCGAACGCCATCACGACGACCGCCGCGCCGTAGCGCATGATCTTCCGCGCGTGATCGAAAAACGGCGCCTCGCCTTCCTTCAGCGAGATGGAGTTGACGATCGCCTTGCCCTGAACGTTCTTCAGCCCTTCCTCGATCACTTCCCATTTCGAGGAATCGATCATGATCGGCACGCGCGAGATGTCCGGCTCCGATGCGATCAGGCGTAGGAAGCGGCGCATCGCTGCGACGCCGTCGAGCATCCCTTCATCCATATTGACGTCGATGATCTGGGCGCCGCTATCGACCTGCTGGCGCGCGACGGCGAGCGCTTCGTCATAGCGATCTTCCTTGATCAGCTTGCGAAACTTCGCCGAGCCGGTGACGTTCGTCCGCTCGCCGACATTGACAAAAACAGGCACGGTCATGCGGCGGCGCCCGGCTGCGGTTTCGCCTGGGGCCTCGGCCTGACGCCGAGCATCGTGCAAAGCGCGTAAGCGAGATCGTCGCGGTTCAGCGTGTAGAAGTGAAAATGCTTGACGCCCTGTTCGGCGAGCGCAAGGCACTGCTCGGCCGCAACGGTCGCCGCGATGAGCTGGCGCGTCGTCGGATCATCATCGAGGTTCTGAAAGAGCTTCACGATCCGTCCCGGGATCGTCGTTCCGCACGTGTCCGCCATTCTGCGAACGCCGGCGAAATTGGTGATCGGCATGATGCCGGGAACGACTGGAATGTCGATTCCGGCGCCGCGAACGCGATCAAGATATCTGAAATAGACATCATTGTCGTAAAAGAACTGCGTGATGCCGCGCGCGGCGCCGGCGTCGACCTTGCGTTTCAGCATATCGATGTCCGCCGCCGGCGACGGGCTGTCCGGATGTTTTTCCGGATAACAGCCGACGCTGATCTCGAAGTCGGCGATCTTTTTCGCGCCGGCCGCAAGCTCCGCGGCGTTGGCGTAACCGCCATGATGCGGCACATACCGCTCTCCCGGTCCGCCCGGCGGATCGCCGCGCAGGGCGACGATGTGGCGAACGCCGGCTTTCCAGTAATCCTTGAGAACCGAATCGACTTCCGGTTTTGTCGCAGCGACGCAAGTCAGATGCGCCGCGACCGGCAGCGCGGCCTCCTTGATAATCCGCGAAACGGTTTCATGCGTGCGCTCTCGCGTCGAACCGCCGGCGCCGTAGGTGACGGAAACGAATTCCGGCGCCAGCGGCTTCAGCTTTTCAACCGCCGCCCACAACTTGCTGTTCATCGCCTCCGTCTTCGGCGGAAAGAACTCAAACGAAACATGCAGATCAGACAAGGCGACAATCCCCCCTCAGGCGGTGCGTTTCTTCAATCGGCGAACGGTTTCCGGCGCGCGCGCCAGCCATATCTTCACGGTCAGAGATTCCTTCACGCCCGGGCGCGGCGACAAGGTTTCCGTTTTCTCCAGCTCAAGGCCGGCGGACACGCACCAGCCGGCGACTTCCTCATCCGGAAATCCGAGCCGGCGATGCGCATGTTCGGCGCGCAGGAACTCAAATTCATGCGGCGCGAAATCGGAGATGATAAGCCTGCCGCCGGGCTTCAACAGACGGCCCGCCTCGATAAC
>JAGRED010000224.1 GCA_020446725.1 Parvularculaceae bacterium
AATCGAAACCGGAATGGCGACGTTCAGCTCCTTTGCGACCGGCGCCATCGCGGCGACGCATGGATGCTCACGCCACGGAAACGCCTCGCGGAACCATTCCGTTTCTTCCCGCTTGCAGAAATAGGGTCCCTGAAAAAGTTCGGGCGGCAAGATCACCTGTGCGCCGTCTTTTGCGGCGGCGCGGACGAGCCGTTCGACGGTCCCGATATTCGCCTTCATGTCAGGTCCGAAAGCGGCCTGAAGCGCGGCGACGCGCATCGTGCGGGACGAGGGGATGCGGGACATCAGGCGAACTCCCTGAAAGCTCTGTATCGCGGCGTTGACGCATAGGGGCGGACACCCGAAGTTGCAAGCTGAACGAAGCGGAGGCGCCTCATGTCCAGGCTTGAAATCTACTGGTCTTTCCGCAGCCCCTATTCCTATCTCGCTATCGGGCGCCTCGCCGAGATCGTTCGCGACTACGATATTCCATACGACTTCCGTTTCGTGCGCCCGCTCGCCATGCGCGAGCCGACGTTTTTCGAACGGAACCGCCCGCAATGGATGCCCTACCTGCTGAAGGATATTCTGCGCGAGAGCGCGCGGCTTCAGATCCCGTTCGCCTTTCCGCGCCCCGATCCGATCTCGATGAATATGGGCTCAGGCAAGGTCGACGCCGACCAGCCGCTGATGACCCGGCTGATGGGCCTCGGCGTCGCTGCGGCGGAAACCGAGAAAAAGGGTCTTGAATTCGCGCGCGCGGTTTCAAAGCGCGTCTGGGGCGGAACCGAAAACTGGCATGAGGGCGATCATCTGGCGCGCGCGGCGGAGGAGGCGGGCCTGTCGCTCGTCGCGCTTGAAGCCTTTGTGCGCGAAAATCCGGGCAAGATTGAAGATGCGATCACCCGCAATGAAGAAGCGCAGATGACGCAGCATTGGGGCGTTCCCCTGATGGTGCTTGATGACGAGCCTTTCTTCGGTCAGGACAGGCTCGACAGTCTCGTCTGGCGGCTCGATCAGAAGAACCTGCGGAAGGCATGAAAGACGCTCTCCACATCAACGGTTTCGCCGCGCCCGGCTTAGAAAGCGTCATCGACGCATTCGCGCTCAATTTCGACCGCGGCGACGAGCTTGGCGCGCGCTTTTCCGCCTACCGGTCGGGCGAGCTTGTCGTCGATATCTGGTCGGGGTTCGTCGATCGGGACAAAAGCGTTCCGTGGTCTGACAAGACGCTGACCGGCGTTTTTTCCAGCGGCAAGGCGGCGATGGCGACGCTTGCCGCAGAGGCGGTGAGCGCCGGCAGGCTCGACTACGACCGGCCGATCGCCGATCTCTGGCCGGAATTCGCCGCCGCGGGGAAGGGTGAGATCACGCTCGCCATGGCGCTGTCGCATCAGGCGGGCCTTTGCGGCTTTCCGGATGAAATACCGCCCGAAGAATGGATTGACCATGATGCGATCGCTGCGCGGCTCGCCGCGATGGCGCCCTTGTGGCCGCCGGGATCGGCTTCCGGCTATCATCCGCAGACGATCGGTTTCATCGTCAATGAAATTTATCGCCGCGCGACAGGCGAAACGATCGGCGCCGCCTTGCGCCGCAAGGGCTTCGACATTCATTGCGGCATGACGGCGGATGAAATCGTGCGCGTCGCCTATATGCCGAAGCCGCCGTCGGCGCCGGTTCATCGCGACAGCGCGTTCACGAAAATCGCTTTCCTCAAACCGTGGTCGGCGGCGGGCAAAGTCGCGCGCGAAGACTGGATGGCGGCGGAAATTCCAGCGTCAAACATGCATGCGACGGCTGAGGCGCTGGCGGCGGTCACGCATCCGCTCGCCAATCAGGGCGTTGATGTCGCCGGCGCGCGCGTCATTGATCCCGAGATTGTCGATGCGGCGCTAAAATCGAGGATCAGCGGCGAGGATCTCGTTCTTCCGTTCGAGCTCACCTGGGCGGCAGGGCTGATGAAGAACACAAACGGCCATTTTGGACCGAGCCCGACGGCGTTCGGTCATGCGGGCTTCGGCGGATCGGCGGTGATGGTCGATCCGGCGAAGAAAATCTCCGCCGCCTATGTCATGAACAAGATGTCGCCTTCGCTTTCGGGCGATCCGCGCGCAGTTGCGCTCTTCGCGGCGCTCTATGAGGGGGTCTAGGAATTGGCCGTCATCCCGGATGCCCTGCGGCATGCAATGCCGCCGCGCTGATACGGGATCGCCCCGCACACGAGATCGCGTATCCGCAACGCAGCGTTTCACGCTTCATTGTGCGCGGGATGACGTTTGCACTTAAAATCTGACGCTCGCCTCAAGCGTGACGAACGCCGGTTTCGTCGCCGGGTCGAACGCCTGGCCGAGCCGGTGCGCCTCCGTCATCTGGCGCGTGGCGCCGAAACGGCGCGCATGGGCCTGACGACCATAGGCGTTGAAGGCGACCGGCGCGCCAGCGAGATTGACCTGCGCCATGTCTCGGCCTTTCGGCGCCGGCGATTGCGAAACATCGAAACTTGCAAAATGCGGCTCGCGTTCTTCCGCCGCCGCCGGCGCGACGACGCACAACGCCGCCGCGCAGAAACTCATCATCGCCCGCATGATCCGCTCCCTTTCCCTTGGCGAAAGGGTTGCGTCATTCCCTGACGATTTCTTTACGCGGCGCGAACGGATTTGTCGAAAAGAAGGCGATCCATTCGCCTCAAATTTTCAGCGAATTGTAGCGGCGATCAAGCCAGTCGATCATCAAGGCGTTGAGCTCCGCAGGCTTCTCCCACATCACCCAGTGGCCGCAATCCCTGACCAGCGCGCGCTCCACATTAGGAACGATTTTTTCGATGCCGTCGGCGCTTTCCGGCGGCAGGAAAAAATCCTTCTCGGCGCTGATCATCAGAGCGGGCTGGGAAATCGTCGGGTCCATATCGCGCATGATTTCGTAATTGCGGTCGACATTGCGATAAAGATTGATCCCGCCGGTGAAACCTGAATGGCGATAGGCATCGATATAGACGGAGAGGTCGGCGTCGCTGAGGATCTGCGCGGCGGGATCAGGCGGCGGCCCGTCGCGAAACCGCCCTGGAAGATCGAACAGGCGCGCGCCAAGCCGTTCCATATCGGCGCCTGATGCAGGACGGCGAAACATCAAACGGAAGAAGCGCTCGATATCTTTTTCAAACAGGGCTTCCGGGACGGCTTCTTCCTGAAACTGGATGAAATAGTGCTTCGGCCCGAACCGTTTTTCGATGATCGACAGCGGCGGAACAGGCGGTCGCGGCCTGTGCGGCGTGCAGATGCTGATCACGCCGGCGACGCGGTCGGCGTGCAATTGCGCCATCGGCCAGACGATCGCGCCGCCCCAGTCATGACCGCAGAAGATAGCCTTTTCGATCGACAGCGCATCGAGGAGGCGCGCAAGATCGTCGGTCATATGGCGGATATCGTATTGCGCCTTGTCCTTCGGCGCGTCGGAGCGCCCGAAGCCTTTAAGGTCCGGCGCGATCGCGCGATAGCCGGCCGTTGCGAGGGCGCCCATCTGGTTTTTCCAGGAATAGGCGATCTCCGGCCAGCCATGGACCAAAATGACGGGCGGACCTTCGCCATTGATATGCGTCGCAAGTTGAACGCCGCCGGCGTTGACTAACCGCATAGCAGAAAATGCAGACATGGCGCTCGTGACTATCGAACCAAAGCAGTTTCAGGCGACCAGCCGCTTTACATAGCTGTCAAGCTCACGGATCCCAATTTCATTTAACATCAAAAACTGATCGGTGGAAATCTCGACTTCGCCGAAATCAATGGCAATTCGCTTCGGACCGAATATATCCGCGTGGCGCAACAGGAAATCGAATCGTCGCCGTGTCGTTCGACCTTGCGCCACGCCGATCGTCGGGCCCAATGTTTCATTATCTATCAGGGAATAGAATCCACCGTCGCGGTTTGTTGGTTTGGGATGCGGGTAATCGCCGATCAGCCGGATTGC
>JAGRED010000022.1 GCA_020446725.1 Parvularculaceae bacterium
ATCCGATCGGCCGAAACCGATCTAAGGGCGGCGTATTGCGAGATGAAGAAGCTCGAACATGTCGCCGATCGCGCCCGTCTGCACGCCGATCGCCGACGTCGGCGCCGCGGAGGGTCCGATCTGGATGACGCCGCCCGCCTCGGGGCAATCCGCCGCCGCGCGCGTTAAGACGAAATCAACCTTTCTTTTCAAAAGATTAAGAGGCTCTGCCTGCGGCGCCGTTTCATGTCCGGAATCATCGGCGGATTTTCGGGCTGAAAGGCCATTTGTCGTTTGACGCTCACGCTTTCGTCATGCTATCCCATAAATTGTCGGAGAGTGGCGCTTATTGGCGCCAACCATCGAGCGCCCAGGCGGCTCGCTTGATGGCAAGGGCGGAGTGCGGGCGTGAAATTGCGGGCGCCGGAGGCCTCATTTCTGGGGTCTCACATCAACAAGATCGATGCGAAGGGGCGGGTGGCGGCGCCGGCCGATTTTCGCCGCGCGCTCGAAGGCGACCCGATCCGCGGATTTTATTGCCTGCCGTCCCTGCGCGGACCGTTTCTCGAATGCGGCGGCGGCGATCTCATTTCCTTCTTCAAGGAGATGATCAGCGAACTTCCGCCCTTTGATGAGGACCGGGAAGAGCTTGAGGCGCATCTGCTCGGTCAGGTGCGCGCGCTTTCCTTTGATACGGAAGGACGCGTTGTCATTCCCGAAATTCTACGTGCGCATGCAGGGCTTGCGGAAAAAGTTCTCTTTCAGGGCCGCGGCGAAACCTTCTGGATCATGACCGCGGAAGGCGCGGAGAAGAAATTCGCGGCCGGGCGCGATCGCGCCCGCGCGGCGCTGCAACGCCTGCGCAATCCGAAGCAAGGCGACGCGTCATGAGTTTTTCCGCCCATGCGCCCGTCATGCTTGAAGAAGCGGTTGAAGCGCTCGCGCCGATCAATCACGGCGTTTATGTTGATGCGACGTTTGGCGGCGGCGGATATACGCGCGCTATCCTCGCGGCCGCGAACTGCGCCGTCTTCGCCTTCGATCGCGACCCGACCGCCATTGAGCGCGCGCACGACTGGGCGCGCGCCTATGCCGGCCGGTTGACGCTGGTCAACCGGCCCTTTGCGGAGATTGAGGAAGCGCTGGCGGAGCTTGGCGTCTTTGAAATCAACGGCGTTGTATTCGATCTCGGCGTTTCATCCATGCAGCTTGACGAGGCGGAGCGCGGCTTTTCTTTTATGCGCGACGGCCCTTTGTCGATGCGGATGGACGGCGGCAAGCCGAATGCGGCCGATGTCGTCAACACCGCGGAAGCGCGCGATCTTGCTTCCATCTTCAAGGTCTACGGCGATGAAAAAGCCGCGGGAAGGATCGCGCGAGCCATCGTTGCGGCGCGCGAGAATGAACCGATTGAGACGACTGGACGGCTCGCCGAGATTGTCGCGCGGGCGAACCCGGCCGCGCGCGGCGACCGAATTCATCCGGCGACGCGCGTGTTTCAGGCCTTGCGCATTTTCGTCAATGACGAACTGGCTCAGCTGGCGCGCGCACTTGTCGCCGTTGAAAAATTGCTGGCGCCTGCAGGACGTCTTGTCGCCGTAACGTTTCATTCGCTCGAAGACCGCATCGTCAAACGGTTCCTGATTGAACGCGCAGGCGCCGCTGCAAAGCCGTCGCGTCACGCGCCGGCGGCGGCGCCGGTCGCCGCAACATTCAGGATCCTGAATGACAAGCCGTTGGCGCCGGCGGATGATGAAATCGCGGCTAATCCGCGCGCGCGCTCTTCGAAATTGCGCGCCGCCATTCGAACCGATGCGCCGGCGCTCGGCGGCGATTACACGCTTTATGCGCCGCGCCTCGTCCTTTCAAATTCGCTTGCAGCCTGGAGATAAGCAATGTTGCGCTTCACGATGATCATGCTTTGTTTCGTGCTGGCTGCGGCCGCCGCCGGGAGGTACCAGGCGGAGGCGGCGGTGCGCGACACGCGGATCGAACTGCGCCGGCTGGATCAGGCGAAGGAGCGCGAGCTGAGTTCGATCCAGCTTCTCAAGGCGGAAGTCGCCTATCTCGAAAATCCCGAGCGGCTTTCCGGCATCGCCGGCAATATGACATCGCTTGAACCCCTGTCGGGCGCGCAGCTGATGACGGCGGAGGATTTCAAGCTGGCGTTCGGCGCGGGCGGAAAGAACGGACAGGCCCGGGCGAACGGCGACGGCCAGCCGGTGGAAGTGGCCGATCTTGGCGTCGCCGGCGCGCATTGAGTGAATGATGTTCAAGCGCAAGAAACAACAAAAGGCCCGGCTGACCGTTATCGATGAATGCGCGCATGTCGACGGCGCGGCGCCCGATCGCGTCGCTGCGCAGAGCCGTCGGTCCCGCACGCTTGCTGTCGCGCGTCGCCGTATCGGCATGGGCGCTGTCGCTTTTTGTCTGGCGTTTGCGTTTCTGGGCGTGCGTCTCGGCATCGTGTCGCTAAGCCCCGCGGCGGCGGGCGTCGGCGCTGTCGCGGCGCGCGGGGATGATCCGGGCCGGCGGGAGCTTGTCGATCGCAATGGCGTGCTGCTGGCGGTCAATCTCCCCATGCGATCGCTGGAGATCGCGGGCAGGGAAGTCTGGAGCGCGCACGAAACCGCAGCAGCGGTCGCATCGGTGTTTCCGAATGTCGATGCGGGTGAGCTTGAAACGAAACTTGCGGCTGGCCGTTACGTCGAAATTCAGGAACGACTGACGCCCGCGCAGGAAGAAGCGGTGTTCGCACTTGGCTTGACCGGCGTCAGATTTGCGCCGCGGACCAGGCGCTTTTATCCGCAAGGACCCGTCGCCGCGCATGTCATCGGACACACGGAACCCGGCAAGGGCGGCGTAATGGGACTTGAGCGCGTGCTCGATGAGCGTCGCGGCAAGGGTCCGCTCGTCGCATCGATCGATGTTCGCGCGCAGCAGATTCTGGAACAGGAACTCGCCGCCTCGCTCGAGAAATTTCATGCGACGGCCGCGCTCGGCGCGGTCATGGATGTCGAGACCGGCGAAGTGATCGCGCTTGCGAGCCTGCCGGATTTCGATCCGAATGAACCAGGCGCCGCGCCGGCGGATTTCCGTCGCAATCGCGCCGTCTATGACCGCTATGAGCTTGGATCGGCGTTCAAGCTCCTTACGGCGGCGGCGGCGCTTGAAACCGGGGTTGCGACCGAGAATTCAACCTATGATGCGCGCGGAAGCTACAAGATCGCTGACAAGGTCATCCGCGATTTTCACGGCGAGAACCGGATTTTGACCTTGTCGGAAGTTTTGCAGCACTCATCGAATATCGGTGCGGCGAGAATGGCCGCCGATCTCGGCGCCGACCGGCAAAAAGCCGCGTTGCGAGATTTCGGCATGCTTGAGGCGCTGCCGATCGAGCTTGCCGAACGGCGCGCGCCGGAGCTTCCCTGGCAATGGGGGCCGGTTGAAACCGCGACGATTTCATACGGCCACGGCATTTCCGTGACGCCATTGCATTTGCTTGCGGCGGTCGCGAGCGTCGTCAATGGCGGCGTCTATCACGCGCCGACATTCCTGCGCGCTGAGGGAGACCCAAAAGGAAAGCGTATCCTCTCCGACGAAACGAGCCTCATCATGCGGCGCATCATGCGTCGCGTGATCGCCGACGGCACGGCGAGCCTTGCGGAGGCGCCCGGTTATTATGCGATCGGCAAGACGGCGACTGCGGAAAAACCGTCGCGCGGCGGATATAACCCGAATGCGCGCATGGCGACGTTTGTCGGCGCCTTTCCGGGTTATGCGCCGCGTTACGCTATTCTCATTACGCTCGATGAACCGCAGGCGGTCGCCGGCACGTGGGGTTACGCGACGGCGGGCTGGAACGCGGCGCCGACCTTCGCCGCTGTCGCAAAACGCCTCGCGCCATTGCTGGGCGTGATGCCTGTCGACGAAGAGACGGCGATTGCGGCGTTTGAAATCGGAACGACGCCGTCGATGCGCCGCGCGTCGCTGTCGCCGCAGGTCGGCGGGGGCGCGCCGTGAGGCTGTCGGCGCTCGCAGCGGCGCCATGCGATCCTGATCCCGACATCAAGGGGTTGACGGCTGACAGCCGCGCGGTGCGCGACGGTTTTCTGTTTGCGGCCCTGCCCG
>JAGRED010000225.1 GCA_020446725.1 Parvularculaceae bacterium
CCGCGGATGAACAACATCTCGTTCTGGCTCTATGTCGCGGCGGGCATTCTCGCGACGATGTCGATGTTCGCGCCCGGCTATCAGAACTTCCTCGGCTTCGCCGGCGGCTGGGTCCTTTACCCGCCCTTGTCGTCGAACACCGGACACCCCGGACCGGCGATGGACCTTCTCATCCTGTCCATCCACCTTGCGGGCGCTTCGTCGATCCTCGGCGCGATCAACTTCATCACGACGATCTTCAACATGCGCGCGCCGGGCATGACGCTGCACAAGATGCCGCTCTTCGCCTGGTCGGTCCTCGTGACGGCGTTCCTGCTCGTCCTGTCGCTGCCGGTTCTCGCCGGCGCCATCACGATGCTTTTGACGGACCGCAACTTCAACACAGCGTTCTTCAATCCGGCCGAGGGCGGCGATCCGCTGCTCTTCCAGCACCTGTTCTGGTTCTTCGGGCATCCGGAAGTCTACATCCTGATCCTGCCGGGCTTCGGCGTCATCAGCCACATCGTTTCGACATTCTCGCGGAAGCCGATCTTCGGCTATCTCGGCATGGCCTACGCCATGGTGGCGATCGGTTTCGTCGGCTTCATCGTGTGGGCGCACCACATGTATACGGTCGGCCTCTCCGTGAATATGAAAGCCTATTTCCTCGCCGCCACGATGGTCATCGCGGTGCCGACCGGCATCAAGATCTTCTCGTGGATCGCGACGATGTGGGGCGGTTCAATCCAGTTCCGCACGCCGATGATCTGGGCGATCGGCTTCATCTTCCTGTTCACGGTCGGCGGCGTCACCGGCGTCGTTCTCGCCAATGCGGGCGTCGATCACTACATGCACGACACCTATTACGTCGTTGCGCACTTCCACTACACGATGTCGCTCGGCGCCGTGTGGTCGATCTACGCTGCGTGGTACTACTGGTTCCCGAAAATGACGGGCAAGATGTACCGCGAATGGCTCGGCAACCTCCATTTCCTCCTGATGTTCGTCGGCGTGAACATGGTGTTCTTCCCGCAGCACTTCCTTGGCCTGCAGGGGATGCCCCGCCGCTATATCGACTATCCGGAAGCCTACGCTTTCTGGAACCACTGGTCGTCGGTCGGCTACGTCGTGATGCTGATCGGCATGGTCGTCTTCGCGATCAAGGTGATCGACGCTTTCTTCTTCTACGGCAAGAAAGCGCCGGCCAATCCGTGGGGCGAGGGCGCGACGACGCTCGAATGGACGCTGCCGTCGCCGCCGCCGTTCCACCAGTTCAACGAGTTGCCGCGTTTCGACAAGGGCGACGCCCACGCGTTCCACTGATTGCGGCGAAAGCCCTGAAAACAGCAACCCCGGCGGGAAACCGCCGGGGTTTTTCTTTGTGCGGCGCCGCATGAATTCCGCCTGAATTCCGGGTGAATTCCGGCTGGCCGCTGCGCGTAAATATCGTTAACTTTCCTCCCGTCGCGGCCGGAGCGGCCGCTGGCGTCAGGAGCAATACGGAGGGGCGGAATGCTCAACACCATCATCAACGACGTGATCAGCGTTCTGAAGACGACTTTTATGGGCGGCGATCTCATCAGCATCATCATCGCTGCGGGGTCGGTCGTTATCGCCGCCTTCATCATGCAGCGCGGCACACAGATCGGATCGATGACCTTGCTTGCGCTCGTTCTGTTCGCCTTCGGCGGCTTCGTGCGCGGCGTCATGCGCGGGCCGATCGCATCGGACGGCGGCTCGGTGGCAAGCCAGACAGGCGGGCGCGCGGTCAGCCAGGTGAATTCAAGCCTTGGCCAGTTCTACGATCTGTCCGCGGGCGGGCTGCTCGCCTATTTCATCGCATTCATGCTGCTGATCTTTCTCGTCTTCGGCGTGAAGGCGGCGCTCAATCGCGGCTAGATGATAAGGCGCGCCTCAGGGCGCGCCTGTTTCGTCCGCCCGCGCGTAATATTCTTCTGTCCACAGAAGATAGAGCACGGTCGGCGACAGGCCCCAGGCGGCCTGCAGGAATTCCGACTGACTTTGATGAATGCGCCAGGCGCGCTTCTTGTCTCGCGCCGGCGCCTTGACCGCAAAGGCCGGCGGCGGCTGATGCGCGGCGACTTTCGCGCCGGTCTCGCCGCCAAACCGGTTGAGCGCCGGGCGCGGACCGAGAACATAATATAGTGTCGGCGCCGCTTCTGACCGTCCCGCCGCCTCGCGCGTCGCCGCGCCGATGCGCTTGTGGTCGCGGTGATCGCTGACGCCGCTTTCCGGATGAAAGGTGATGACCGCGTCAGCGCGGGTATCGGCGATCTCCGCCGCGACAAGGCCGACAAGCGTCTCAAAGTCGCGGCTTTCCAGTTTTCCATCGCCGAGATCGAGGATGGTCGCCCGATCGACGCCGAGCGCGAAAAGATGCTTGCGCAACTCGCCTTCGCGCACGACGCCTAGATGGGGCTGGTCGACAACCGGCGGATATTGCGCGCCGGCTTCCCCGCGCGTCGCCGTCAGCGTGTAGACGGCGAGCCCTTCTTTCTTCGCCCGCGCGATCAGCGCGTTTGCCGTGATTTCATCGTCGGGATGAGCGAAGACGAAAAGGAGCCGCTCGGCGCCGAGCTCGTCGCGCACCGATTTGAGTTCTCTGACGCCCGGTTCGTTGAAGAGGGACCGCCCGAAGGCGAGGCCGGCGACTGAGGCGACGAACAGGACGCCTGCAGCCGCGGCGGCGGGGATGAAAAGGCGTCGCATGGGCCGCCCCGATCGTTCGGGCGGCTCACGGCCGCCAGGGTTTTCACTAATCGGCATTTCGTGCATAAGCCCGCCCATGGTCAACCGCGCCGATCCAGGAACATGCGCCGTGGACGACAAACCGTCTTTCGCCGGACCCAAGGACTATTTCGCGCTGTTGAAGCCGCGCGTGATGTCGCTTGTCATTTTCACCGCCTTTGTCGGCATGATCGCGGCGATCGCCGACGGCGCGAAAGTGCATCCGGGCCTCGCCGCCGTATCGCTCCTTGCGATCGCCGTCGGCGCCGGCGCGTCAGGCGCGCTCAACATGTGGTGGGATGCTGACATCGACGCCGTCATGGCCCGCACGATCGGCCGCCCGATACCAAGAGGGCTGGTGCCGAAATCGGAAGCGGCTGGGTTCGGCATGTTGCTGAGCGCGCTTTCGGTCGCGCTTCTGGCGCTCGCGTCCAACTATGTCGCAGCCGGGCTGCTCGCATTCACGATCTTCTTTTACGTCGTCATCTATTCGATGTGGCTTAAACGCTCGACGCCGCAGAATATCGTCATCGGCGGCGCGGCCGGCGCCCTCCCGCCGGTCGTCGCATGGGCGGCCGTGGCAGGACATGCGCCGCTCGACGCGTGGATCCTCTTCCTCATTATCTTCCTTTGGACGCCGCCGCATTTCTGGGCGCTCGCGCTCTATCGCGAGGGCGATTATGCGCGCGCGGGTGTGCCCATGATGCCGAATGTCGCCGGCGAGGCGTCAACGAAGAAGCAGATATTCGGATATTCGATCATCCTCGCGGTCGCTGGCGTCGCACCCTATGCGACCGGGCTCGGCGGGCTCGCCTATCTCGCAATATCATCGGCGTTCGGCGCGGGCTTCTTGATGCTCGCCTGGCGAGTCCTTAAGTCCGAACCGCAATCGAAAGAAGCGCCCAAACAGCTCTTCGCTTTCTCGATCCTTTATCTTTTCGCGCTCTTTGCAGCGCTGCTCGCAGAGGATATCGCCGCGTTTTATGTCTGACGCC
Organism: Parvularculaceae bacterium; assembly: GCA_020446725.1. GTDB lineage: Bacteria > Pseudomonadota > Alphaproteobacteria > Caulobacterales > Parvularculaceae > Amphiplicatus. Next base: position 3,723 of record JAGRED010000225.1, read on the forward strand.
CCTGACCTGTCGCCTGAAGCGAAAAAGAAACGCGGTCATCGCAACCTTGCGATCGCGCTCGGGCTTATCGGCTTTGTCGCGATCGTCTATCTTGTCACGATCCTGAAGATCAGCGGCAATATCGGAGCGGCGGGCTGATGAACGCGGCAGCGAAAAACCGGAAAACGGCGACGATCGTCGCCGGCCTCGTAGCCGGCATGGTCGCGATGTCCTTCGCCGCCGTTCCGGCCTATCGCGCCTTCTGCCAGATCACCGGCTTCGACGGCACGACGCAGCGCGCCGACAAGGGCGCCGACCGCGTGCTCGCCCGCACCGTCACCGTCCGGTTTGACGCAACGGTGAGTGAAGGCCTTCCCTGGACGTTCAAGCCGGAACAGATCGACCAGACCCTTCATATCGGCGAAACGGGTCTCGCCTTTTACAAGGCCGTCAACACGACCGACCGGCCTGTCACCGGGCGCGCCACGTTCAATGTTCAGCCGGCCAAGGCTGGGATCTATTTCAAGAAAATCGAGTGCTTCTGCTTCACCGAGCAGACCCTGAAACCGGGGGAAAGCGCTGACATGCCTGTCACCTATTTCGTCGATCCGGCGATTGCCGACGACCCCAAACTCGACGATGTGCAAACGATCACGCTCGCCTACACGTTCTTCCCCTGGGATGACGGCGAAGCGGTTGGCGGGTCTTAAGGGTTACACGCGCGCCGTCGGCTGTAGGCCCGAGATGCGGCGTTCGACATTCAACGGCCCTCGACGAGGACGGTTTCCTTCGGGACCCGTTTCACGGGCGAAGGCGTCATCTTCGAGGCGGCCTTCATCGATCAATCCTTCGTAATGACGACGCCGATTGCGCTCAGCGCG
>JAGRED010000226.1 GCA_020446725.1 Parvularculaceae bacterium
AACAGGCGTTCGACAACGCCTCGCGCCTGCTGAAAGAAACCGGCGCGCAGGCGGTCAAGCTCGAAAGCGGGCGCTATGCGGCCGATACGATCAGATTTCTCGTCGAGCGCGGCGTGCCGGTGATGGGTCATGTCGGCCTTCGCCCGCAGGCGATCAATGTCTATGGCGCATTCAAGGCGCGCGGCCGAACGACTGCGGAACGGGCGGAAACCCTCGCCGAAGCGGAAGCGACGGCCAACGCCGGCGCCTTCGCCATCGTTGTTGAGGGCGTCGCCGAAGATCTCGCCCGCGAAATCACCGAGCGCATCTCGACGCCGACGATCGGCATCGGCGCTTCCTCGGTTTGCGACGGCCAGATACTGGTGACGCCTGACATGCTCGGCCTCTTCGACTGGACGCCGAAATTCGTGAAGCGTTACGCCGGTCTCCGCGCGTCGATCCGCGAAGCGGTCGATCAATATGCGAGCGAAGTGCGTCGACGCAGCTTCCCGGAAGCCGCGCAGGTCTATCGCCTCGATTCCTCCGCGCCTCCCAGAAAATCCGGCGCTTAGGGCGTCTCCGCCGCTGCTCGGCTCGCGTCGTTGCGCCCCTGTCGAAACGTCGGTAGAAACCGGCCCGTGCCGCAATATGGCCTCCGTCCGGCGTTACCCGGGCCGGCCGCAATCGTTCAAAAGGGCGTGGCGTGACCAACGACGAAACCATGCTGCGGGAGGTCGATCAGGCCCTCGCAGAAGACCAGACCGCTCTGTCTCTCCAGAAAAACCTCCCCGCCGTTATCGGCGCGGCGCTGATCATCGTTGTCGGTGTCGGCGGCTGGCAAGCTTGGTCTCACCAGCGCACCGCTTCGTCGACCAAAGCCTCGGCCGCCTATGACGAGGCGCTGAGGCTTACCGGCTCCGACGAGGGAACGAAGGCGCTCGAAGCGCTCGCCCAGAAAAATGACGGCTACGGCGCCGTCGCGAAGATGCGGCTCGCGGGCGAGAAGGCCGCCGCCGGCGAGCGCGAAAAGGCGCTCGCGCTTTATCGCGAAGTTTACGGCGCCGGCGCGGCGTCCAAACGGATGAAAGACATGGCGCGCTTGCGCGCCGCCTATCTTTCTGTCGATGACGGGCGCGAGGCGGTGATCAAGGATGTCGGATCGCTCGAAACGGACGAGACGGAACTTGGGTTCTACGCGCGCGAAATTCTGGCTCTCGCTGCGTTGAACGCGAAAGACTATCAAAGCGCGGAAGAGATGTTCCTGAAGGCGGCGTCCTCGCCCGAAGCGCCTGCGTCTGTGCGCACGCGTGCAGGCGAATTCGCCGCCCTCGCGAGCGCCGGCAAGGCCGGCGTCGAATTCCCGGCGATTGAACGCGACAACAAGAGCGACGCGGAACGCTATCTCGAAGGTCTTGAGCGCGCAGGAAGCGATCTTTCGTCAGTCGTGGGGGCGACGACGGATGCGCCCGAAGCGACGGCGGAAGAAGACGCGCCTGATGCGGCCGAAAGCGCTGTCGCGCCGACCGATGAGCCTGCGAACCCGGAAGGAAACGAGTAAAGCATGTTGAAGCGATCCGCCGGCGTCAGCCTTCGCGCATTTCTGTTGGCGCTCGCCGCGCTCGCAGCGCCCGCCTGCTCATCGGGGCCGCTCGGCGCTGTCACCGGCATTTTCGGCGGCGGTGATGACGATAAGGAAGATAATGCGCCGAAAGAAGAAGACCGCATTTCCATCCTCGCGGTCGATGAGCAGCTCGAGGCCGACCCGCGCTATGCAGGCGTCGATATCGATTTGCCGCCCGCTTACGTCAACACGTCCTGGCCGACGCCGGGCGGCGAAGCGGATCACACGCTGCATCACCTTACGGCGGCTGTCAGTCTTGAGACCGACTGGAAAGCCGATATCGGCAAAGCGGAAGAGCGCGCGCGCCTGACATCGCCGCCGGTTGTCGCCGACGGCGTTCTTTACGTGCTTGACGCGCGGGCGACCGTCACGGCCATCGACGTTGAGACCGGCGAGAAGAAATGGGAGAGCGAGCTCGCGCCGAAGATCAAGGAAAAATTCCGCGTTCGGGACATGCTTTCTCGCACCAAGGCGGCGCAGGTCGGATTTGGCGGCGGCGTCACCTATGAGAACGGCCGGCTTTTCGTGACGTCGGGATTTGGTTTCGCCGCGGCGCTTGATGCGACAACCGGCGAGAAGGTCTGGCAATACGACACCGAGGCGCCGGTCAGGACGCCGCCGACAGCCTTTCGCGGATCGCTCTATTTTGTCACCAATGTGAACGAGGTCGTCGCGCTCGATCAGGCGACGGGCGAGCAGCAATGGAATTTCCAGTCGTTTGAAGAAAGCGCGCGCATTCTCTCCTCCGCGAGCCCTGCGGCCGCCGGCGATCTCGTCGTCGCGCCGTTTTCGTCCGGAGAGGTCGTCGCCTTTCTCGCGGGTTCGGGCAGGCCGGTTTGGAACGATACGCTGGCGAGAAACACGCAGCTGACCGCTCTGTCGGCGCTGAACGATATCGCCGGCAGCCCGGTCATCGATCGCGGCCTCGTCTATGCGGTCAGCCATGCGGGCCGGTTTGTCGCGATCGACATCCGCACGGGCCAGCGCGCCTGGGAGGCGCCGATCGCCAGCATTCAGATGCCGTGGGTCGCCGGCGATTTCATCTTCATTGTCTCGGTCGACGCGGAACTCGTATGCCTGTCGCGCAATGACGGCGCGGTGGTCTGGGTTTCCCAGCTCAAGCGGTTCGACAATGCGAAGAAGCGCAAGGGCCGCATCGCATGGGCGGGGCCAGTTCTTGTCGGCGACGCGCTCGTGCTCGTCTCGACGGACGGCAAGATCGTCAAGGTGTCGCCGAAGGACGGAACGGTTCTGGCGACGGAGAAAATCGATGACGGTTCGGTCATCTCCCCGATCGTCGCCGATGAGCGCATCTTCATTCTGACGCAGCAAGGAAAGCTCTACGCGTTACGCTAGGAGCCTGCCCCGGGAGCGCCAATGTCCGCGGACAAACCGGCGGTCGCGCCGTCATCAGGCAACGTGGTGAAAATCGCCATCGTCGGCCGGCCGAATGTCGGCAAGTCGACGCTGTTTAACCGTCTCGTCGGCAAGCGTCTCGCCATTGTCGATGACACGCCGGGCGTGACGCGCGACCGGCGCGAGGGCGATGCGCGGCTCGGCGGCTTTTCCTTTATCGCCATCGACACGCCGGGTCTTGAGGAAGCGCCCGAAGCCGCGCTCGAAGGCCGCATGCGCCAGCAGACGGAAAGGGCGATTGACGAGGCGTCGGCGACAATCTTCGTCATTGACGCGCGCGTCGGCGTCACGCCGCTCGACCAGCGCTTTGCCCAGATGCTGCGCGAGCGCGGCAAGCCGGTCATCCTCGCCGCGAACAAGGCGGAGAGCGCGGCCGCGGCGGAAGGCGGGATTCTCGACGCCTGGTCGCTGGCGCTGGGCGAGCCCATCGCCAT
>JAGRED010000227.1 GCA_020446725.1 Parvularculaceae bacterium
AGGATTATGCGAGGCCGATCGTTTACGCTCACGCTATCAATCACGGCGGTGAGGATGTCCACCCGCATGATGACACCCACCCCGCCGCCGGCCGGGGTGTCATCGACCGACCCGTAGGGATTGTCGGAAGAGTCGCGGATATTTACGGTATCTAGTCGCCAGAGCCCGTCATTTCGAGCCCGCCCGAGGACCGACGCGTCGAGCGGCCCCGGAAATATTTCCGGATAGAGGGTGAGAACGGTCGCTGACCACATGACTGTCGGCCTTCAGGGGCGAGGGGCGGTTTTCCACAAGTGGGGGCGCAATGACAAGCCGGACTTACCCCAAGTCGCTGTCGTCCTCGCGCGTCTCTTCCCGCTCGACGGTCAACTCTTCGAGGGCAGCCGCCGCAACCGACAGAATGCCGTCGGAGATATTGACCGACGGAATGGCGGCAAGCGTGAATGGGATCATGAGCGACCGCGCGTTCGCGGCGGCGCTGATTTCGAGGATGTCGCCGCCGCCGAAATTGTGAACTGCGATTACCCGGCCAATCAGCACGCCGTCCGCGCCGATCGCATCAAGCCCGACGAGATCCTCGATATAAAATTCGTCTGCGTTGGCCAGCGGCAGCGCCGCGCGCTCGACATAAAAGCGCGCGCCGGCGAGCGCTGCAGCGTCTTCGCGATTCGCGATCTCCGGCGCGCTGACAAGCGCAAGACCAGGCTTCAGAACGCGGATGAAAGTCAGGGTGAAACGCCGCGCGCCGTCCTCGCTGGAAACAGGGCCGTAGTCGGCGATGCCGCGTTCTGATTGAGTGAATGTCTTCACCTTCGCGGCGCCTTTGACGCCATGCGCGCCGGCGAAAGCCCCGAGGCAGATGCGCGTATCCTTCATGCGCTCGTCTCAGCCGATTTGTTGCGTTCGTCAGGGAAGAGCCGGCCGTTCTCCGTTCTCCAGACTATCGCCAGCGCGATGACGCCCATGACAAAGAATCCCGCCGGCACGGGTGTTGGCGCGCCGTTCAGCTGCGCGCCGATCAATGCGCCGATAATCGCTGCGCCGGTCGTGGCGGCGAAACCATTCACAGCGGCCGCCGCGCCGGCGATCGTTCCCATAGGCTCCATGGCGAGCGCCGTTGCGTTGGGTCCGACAAAGCCGAGCGCAAACAATGTTGCGCATATTGCGGTTATGAAAACGGCCAGACTTTCCCCGCCGCCGGCGATGATCAGAAGATGCGCCGCGTTGATCGCAATAATAGCAACGACACCGCTGTGTAGAATGCGCCTGACGCCGTAACGCCTGACGATCAGTGAGTTGGCGAGCGCGGCCGCGCCATAGGGGATGGCGCCGAGGGCGAAAGCGAGCGGAAACAGCGCGCCGAGATTGAATATGCCGACATAGATCGGTTGTGCGGTGCCGAGATAGGCGAAAAAGGCGCCCCAGAGGACCATAGAGATCAGCGTGTATCCAAGCGCCAGGCGATTGCTCACGAAGAATCCGAAAGACGCGACAATGGAAGAGAGCCGAAGACTGCGCCTTGCGTCCGGACCGAGCGTTTCGTTCAGTCTTGCGCCCAGCCACCCGCCGAGCATGACGCCGTAAAACAGCAAAAAGGCGAAAATCATCCGCCATTCCGATACGGAAAGGATCAGCTGTCCAATGGCGGGGGCGAGGATTGGCGCGGCCATGAATACGGTCGTCGCGGCGGAGGTGACTTCCGCCATACGCGTTCCAGAATAGCGGTCGCGCACGCTCGCCATGATTGCAACGCGTGAGGCGGCCGTGCAAACGCCTTGCAGCATTCTCGCGGCGAGAAGCAGTGAAAACGATGAAGCGAAAACGCTCATCACGGCGGCGAACATGTAGCCCGCAAGAGCGCCAAGCAGGATTGTGCGCCTGCCGAACCGGTCGCTCAACGGCCCGAAAAAAAGCTGGGCGACGCCGTATCCGATCGTGAAGGCGTAAACGACGAACTGGACGTCATTCGGATTGGCGACCGACAGATCGGCGCCGATGACGCTCAATGCCGGGAGCATGATGTCGATCGACAGCGCGCCGAGCGCCATCACCGCCGCGGTGATGACGACGATTTCGGCGAGGCCGGGAGACGGTTTTGGGGCGCTGCTGCTTGACATGAGGCGACACGCCTACCGGCAGCTCGGTCGATTGGCAATCGTGTTGATGTCGCCTGTCAATTGCGTGCGGTCGATGGTTGCGGCGCTTGTTCCCGATGGCGCCCCGGGCTCCCAACTCAATTGCGGCAAGGGCTTTCAGCGACCGAAGGTGTCGTCGACCGCTTTGTGCTTATCGAGCAGCATTTCATGCTCAGCGCCGAGATAGGCCGCCGTCTGCATTTCCGCCAAGCGGCTCGCCGTCCGTTCAAATTCAAAAGCGCCGTCGCCGCGATCATACAACATCGACGGCGGTGCGTCCGCTGAACAGACAAGCTTCGTGCGGCTTTCGTACATCGCGTCGATCAGCGTGACGAAGCGTTTCGCTTCGTTGCGTTTGTCGGGCCCCATTCGCGGGATGCGGTCGATGAACACGGCGCCGTAGCGTCGGACGATGGCGATGTAATCCGCCGCGCCGAGCGGCGCTTCGCAAAGCTCGGGGAAAGCGAAGCGGGTGAGGCCGCGCGCGCAGCGCGGCGCCGCTACCGTCCTTCCCTTTACGACCAGCGCTTCCGCTTGTTCCTGAGCGCCGGCGATCATCGTTCGCCAGGCGCGATCCATGGCGGCGTCGGCCTCAGGTCCGAGAGGCGAATAATAGACTGGCGCGCCGGCGAGCCGGTCGAGGCGATAGTCCCGCGCCGCGTCAAGTTCAATGACGTCGAGTCGCGCCTTCAGGCTCTCAATAAAGGGCAGGAATAATTGTCGGTTCAGGCCGTCCTTATAGAGATCATCCGGCCGACGATTGGAGGTTGCAACGATCGTGACGCCTTCCGCGAAAAGCGCGTCGAAAAGCCGTCCGAGAATCATCGCGTCCGCGATATCCGTAACCTGAAACTCGTCAAAGCAGAGAAGGCGCGCATCTGCCGCGATGTCTCCGGCCACGGGCGGCATCGGATCATCAATTGATATCTTGCTCGCCTTGCGATGGCGGCGTTTCGTTTTCCCGTCGGCCGCGCGCCAGGCGGCGATGCGATCATGCGTCTCCGCCATGAATTCATGAAAGTGAACGCGGCGTTTCGGCCGGACATCCGTATTGTTGAAGAAAATATCCATCAGCAACGATTTGCCGCGTCCGACCGCTCCCCAGATATATATCCCCTGCGGCGACGGCGCGCGCCGTGCGAACAACGCCCAAGCCCCTCTTTTCTCGGAGGAGAGCGCTTCAGACAGGCTTTGAAGGCGTGCCGCCGCATCTTCCTGGGCAGTGTCGCGTTCAAGCGCGCCCGCGTCGATCAGTTCGCGATATCTTGGAAAGGGGCCCCGCATCAGCGCCTCTATAGACGAGCCGGCGCTGAGCGTCACGTGCGCTGCGGCTCACCTGAAAATAGAAGTTTCGCAATCAGCAATGCGGCGAAGACGCCGCATAATTCCGCGACGATGAACAAGGGCGCATCGCCCGGGCGAATGCCGGCGAAGGTGTCGGTGAGCGTTCTGGCGATTGCGACAGCGGGGTTTGCAAAAGAAGTCGACGACGTGAACCAGTAGCCGGCGGCGATGAACAGGCCGACGCCGTTTGCGGTCGCCTGCAGCCCGAAACGGCTGCAGCCGAGTATGGTGAGCAAAAGGCCGGCGGTCGCCGTCACTTCGCTTATCGCTTGTCCAAATCCCTCGCGCGCCGTTGCGCTTGATTGGATCAGATCGAGACCAAACATGGCATGCGCGAGCAGGACCCCGCCGACGGCGCCGACGATCTGGGCGATGGCATAGGCGGCGGCGACGCCGGCGCCGAGTTCCTTGCGCAGCAGGAAAAGCAGCGTCACGGCAGGGTTAAAATGCGCGCCGGAAACAGGCCCGAATATCAGTATCAGCACGACGAGGCCTGCGCCCGTCGCAATCGAATTGCCGAGAAGGGCGATCCCGTCGTTTCCGCCGGAAAGCGCATCGCCCATGATGCCGGATCCGACGACAATCGCCAGCAGCAGCATCGTTCCCAGCGCCTCGGCAGAAAGCTTTCTGATCATTTCAGAGGTCATGCGTTCGAGCCTTCGAGAAACGCTTCGATCCTTAAGCGGATTTCGCCGAATGTCTTTTCAAAGGCCGCCCGTTTCGTTTCGTCGTCGCCTTCGACCGCTGCGGGGTCGGCGAACGACCAGTGCAATCGCTTCGGCAATCGCCCCTCTTGTGCGGGCCAGACGGGGCATGTCTCGGCGGCCGCGCTGTCGCAGACCGTCACGATGACATCCATGATCGGAGCTTCCGGCGCTGCGAATTCGTCCCAGCTTTTTGAGCGCGGCGAGACCGCCGGCATTCCGTAATCAGATAATGTCCTCAGCGCATAGGGGTTCGGCGCCCCGGTCGGCTTCGATCCGGCGGAATAAGCGCGCCAGTGCGGCGCGCCCTTCGCGTTCATGTAAGCTTCGGCGAGGATTGATCGCGCCGAATTGCCCGTGCACAGAAAGAGGATGTTCTTCATGCGCCACCGCAGCAGGCGCCGGAAGCCGCTTTTTCAATCGCCGACATTGAGGGGGATGCGCCAAAGGTCGGGCTGTCTCCAAAGGTGTGATAAAGCTCCCACTTTGCGCCGTCGGGCGACGCCGTCCAGTATTTGTCGCTTTTTGCGTAACAGCATGTCGCATTAGCCTCTTCGAAAAGGCCGACGTCGGCGTCTTTGAGGCGGCGCGCGATCGCTTCGAGTTCTTCGGGCGTGTCGGTCTGCAGGCCGACATGGTCGACGCCTGCGCCATCGCCGCGGGTCGATATGGCGATATTGGCGCGCGGGTCTTCGAGCATCCATTTGGCGTAGTCAGCCTCTTGCTTGTCGGGCCTGCGCCCGAAAAGCGCTGAATAAAACGCGATCGACTGGCTGAGGTCCTCAACTTTCAGATGCACATGCAAACGATTCACGGCTGTTCTCCTTGATGATATACGGGCCGCAAAGTCGCGGGTCGCCCTGACAGCAGTCGGCCATCAAGAAATCGACCAGCCTGCGGATGCCGCCGTAATCGGCGGCGTAAAAAACGTGACGGCCTTCTTTTCGGGACGAAACGAGGCCGGCATTCGCTAGCTCTTTCAGGTGGAAGGACATCGTGGGTGGGGCGATGCCGATTTCCTCTCCAAGAACGCCGGCGGCCAGGCCGCGGGGGCCGGCCTTCACCAGCATTCGCAGCGCATCGAGGCGGTTTTCCTGCGACAGGGCGGCGAAGGCTGGCAAAGCTTCTTTCGTTTCCATATTTTGATAATTATAAAATCATATAAATAAGTCAATAGGGCGCGCAATGATTTCCTGCGATGAACGCGATTTCCGCTGAGAGTGGCAATTTTGACAGCGAAATGTATAAGCGGCCCCTCAGCGGTCGAATGATCGCATGAACAGCCGTCATTATCAGTCAAGCCTTTGAAAGGGCTGCCATTCCATGTCTGAAGCGTCGATGTCTCCTACGATGCAGGAAGCCCTTGAGGCCCACCGGCAGGGCTTTCCGACCCGGGCCATCCCGATTTACGAACGGGTTCTGGCGGAGACCCCGGATGATGCGCGCGCCCTGAGTCTGTATGGATTGGCGCTGCTACAGGCCGGCCGTCCTTCCGAGGCGGAAACGCCGCTTCGCCGCGCGGTCGAACTTCAGCCGAATGACCCAGGCTACAAATCCGGCCTCGCTGAGCTCTACTTCAAGACGGGCGATGACGAGACTGCGCTCGCTGAACTCGGAAATGTTACAGCCGCGCATCCTGATTTCGCACCCGCCTTCATTC
>JAGRED010000228.1 GCA_020446725.1 Parvularculaceae bacterium
GCACGAGTTTCGCGCCCGTCTTTCCTTTGAGCCTCTTAAGTATCTCCGGTTCGAAGGACTGGATGAAAACCGGTCCTGCGTTAAATTTATCAAGCGACTTCAAAAGCGGCGCCTCGAAATCATAGCCTTTTGACGCATAGAATCCGGGATGCTTGGTTTCGGGATAAACGCCGACCGGCCGCCCCGTTTCTTTCGCCTTTTGCGCAACAAGCGTCAGCATTTCCTCGAATGTCGGAATTTCATAGAGCCCGTCGAATTCTTTCGATCTTCCGGGAAAGGGTTGGCGCGCGCGCAGGGTTTTCAGATCGGCGAGCGTGAAATCCTCGACCCACCAGTCCTCGCGCGGCTCATCATTGGGATCGTCATTGGCGCGCTTGCGGTCTGCAAACTCCGGATGATCGGTGACGTCGGTCGTCGTTGACAAATAGCGGTCATGGCGCGCGACGAGGATGCCGTCTTTCGAAAAAACGAGATCGGGTTCGACGACGTCGGCGCCCATGTCGATCGCCAGCGCATAGGCTTCAAGCGTATGCTCGGGGCGATATCCGCTCGCGCCGCGATGCGCGATGACAAGCGGCGGGTTCCCGTCAAGCGTCGACCAGACTGTTTTCGGTTTTTCCAAATCAGCGCACCCCGCGAGAGCGCCGAGAAAAATGAATGTCGCTGTCAGCCTTCGCCTCATCCGCTTTCCTTTCGCGCCGTCCCTGACTTATATCTCGCATATGAATGGGTCGCCGCAACAGCAGGGATTCCCGACGCGCGCCGCACTCAGCGCGCTCTGGCTCTATAAGCGCACGCTGTCGCCCGTTTTTTATCTTCTCGGCGCGCGCTGTCGTCATCTGCCGACCTGTTCCGATTACGCCGCCGACGCCTTTCGCCGCCATGGCGCGCATAAGGGCTTTTGGCTCACGATATCGCGCCTCGCGCGCTGCCACCCGTTCGGCTCGCACGGCTATGATCCGGCGCCCGAAAACCTTCCCGATCACGGCTGGAGCCTCTGGCGCTATGGCGACTGGTCATGGCGCGCGCGACGGGTTCAGGAAGCGGCTGACGCCGGCGATGCGGTGTGACCGCCTCCGTTGCGGTTTACAAGCGGGCCTCTTCGCATAAGAATTCAGGCCGTCGTCGGCGGACACAACAATAAACGCGGATGGCGGGGTTTCTTGCGTGGCGAGGGGATAATACAAAATGCTGAGGAATTTCGGCTCGTGGATAGCGGGCGTTCTATTCTTGTTGCTCGTATATTATGTCATCCTGGCGGTGCCGCTGGCTATGCGCGATACGCCTCAGCTTGACGGCAATTCCCCGCAGGATCTTGGCGCCATCGGCGAATATTTCGGCTATCTCGTCGGCGTTCCCGTCGCGATCGGCGGCGCGCTCGCGGCGGTCTTGATCGCGCTCAATACGGATCAGGTCGCCAAGCGGCAGTTGATGCTTGAGGCTGCAAAATATCGCGATCAGAAGACGGACGAAATCAAGGCAAATATCCGAGAATTTGCGATGCGGCTTCAGGCGGTGCGCGCAATCGGCGATCAGCTCTCCAGGCGCATTTCACGATTGAGGCCCGGCGCAAATTCGACGACCGCGTTGATCGAAGCTGCGGTCGGAGATGAGAGCGTGATAGAAAGTCACCAGGCGCTGACTGTCGCCTTTGATGAACTATCCCGCGCCATTCTTGCGCTTGCATCGAATGAGGTCGTTCACGCTTGCGTCGAGGGACAGCGCTCTTCGACGCAGAATAAAATTCGGTCTGCAATCGAGGCGTTCTGGGGGAAGAACGAAAAATTCCATTTCGAGCGCAGCATTCTCGACATTCGAGACCGGATTGAGTTTTTGCAACAGGACAGGACGGTTGAGGATGCGGCGGCGGCGATGATGTTGATGCCGGCCGATTTCCATTCTGTTGATTTTCTCGGCGCCTATATCAAGATCGCTGATAGAAATGACAGGCTCGCCACTGACCTTTTAAAGGAGCAGCGTCTGAAAGTCGGAGACGAGCTTTTGAACTACGGGCTCGCGCTGCTTGCCTCTCTCTACCAACTGCTGCCTTCGGACAGCATGATTTCAGAAACGATTGGTCGGCTTTACGACATCAAGGATCTGAAAATGCGTCCGACGGCGCGTTTCAAGGCGCGCGAGATATTCTTTTCGCGGTCGACGGTTGAGGTCGTCAACCAGGCGATAGACGGTCATCGGCTGTTTCTAAAGGTGAAGCGCCCTGACGTCGTTTGGGCCGGCTCAATCGAATTCGATGATTCCGCCGGGCCATCCGGCGCCGGCCGCGCTGCGCAGATCGTCAGGGCGTCGGTCGAGCAGATCGGAGAATTCATGTTCCGCCGCGACAGAGCCGCGTGAACGCGGCCGTCTGGTCAGGGCGGCTTGCTTAGACCCGCGAAGCCTATTCGATTGGCTTTCCAGCGCCGCCCGTATCGAGGGCGCTACGCAAATGGAAAGAGCGCGCTGTGATAATCGCGATCGCCACCTGTCTTGAGAACGCGTCGCTTACGGAAAGCGACGCCGTATTCACGCGCACGCTGACGGGCGCGGGCGCCGAAATCATCGTTGCGCCGTGGAACGGTCCATTCGCGCCCTTTGCGGCGGCCGATGCGACGATCATCCGTTCGACCTGGGATTATTACGGCGTCGCGCAGGACTTCGCGGACTGGATAGGC
>JAGRED010000229.1 GCA_020446725.1 Parvularculaceae bacterium
CGCTTCGAGGTCGGCGAGAAAAGTCTTGACCAGGACGAACGGCGCGATCGCATTCACCCGCATCGCCTCGATGAAGTCCTGGTGCGTCAGCCCGGCGATGCCGCCCAGAATTTGCACGGCGGCGTTATTGACGAGGGCGGCGAGCGGTGCGCCGCCGAGGGCGGCGCGCACTTCGCCGGCGAACGTATGCAAGTCTGCGTCGTTCTCACATAATGAGCCGATATCCGCCTTGATCACGCGCTTTGCCGGGGAGCTCGCTTCGCCTTTTTCCTTGTCGACGCCGATGACGGTCCAGCCGGCGCCGGCGAAAGCTTTTACAAGAGCGGCGCCGATGCCGCCGCTGGAGCCGGTTATGAGAACGGCCCGGTTCATCTCAGTTTCCGGCCGATCTTAAAAGACGATCAATTTTCTCGATCGCGAGGCGAGAAACGCGTCGCACCGCATCGACGGAATTCGATCCGTTGTGCGAGCCAAATATGCATTTGTCATAGGCGCGCAAGGGCGACTCTGCGGCGAGCGGCTCAATTTCGAACACATCGAGCGCGGCGGAATGAATGAGTCCCGACTCAAGGCCTTTCAGGAGCGCTTTTTCATCAACGACGGGTCCGCGAGAGACGTTCACGATGCGCACGCCGCGTTTTAGCCGCGCGAGCAAGGCGTCGTTGAACATGTGCTTTGTTGCGGCGTTGAGCGGGCAGGTGAAGACGATGAAGTCAGCCTCATCAATACGCTTCGGCCATTCCGCACTTTCGACCGGAATACCTTCCGCCGGTTTGAACATCGGATCGTAGGCGATGACCTTTGAGCCGCAGGCGAGAATACGTTTCGCCGTCTGCCGCCCGATATCGCCGAAACCGACGACGGCGACCGTACGGCCGGTCATCGAAATGCCGGCGGGTTTCGGCCAAGCATTATTCAGACGAATTTCCCGGTCGATGCGATAGGTTTCGCGCGCAAGGCCGAGCGTATAGGTAAGCGCGACGTCCGCGACTTCTTCGCCAAAAACGCCCGGCGTATTCTCAACAGGAACGCCGTGCTCCTTGAATGCGGCGAAATCGACATTGTCGACGCCGACGCCCCATTTGACGGCCGCTTTAAGCCGGCCGTTGACGCCTGCGGCGACGACGTCGCGTGTCGCGGGGTCATCGCCGATGATCCAGGCGTCGTATCGCGGCACTTCCTCGATAAGCTCGGCGACCGATTTCACCTGCGTCACCTTGCCGGGAACGCAATCAAGCCCTTTCGCCGCGAAATCCTCCTTGAATTCGTCGATCAGGCCGAGCATCGGCGGGCAGGTAACGAAGACTTTCGGCGCGCTCATGAATCAATCCTCCGGCAAATCTTCGCCGGCGGCGACGCGCGCCAGAAGCGATTCCGCCATGAACCAGTCGGACTTCTCGTCGATATCGACGGATTCAAGCCGCGGCGTTTCAAAGAGGATCGGCTTCTCGCCGATACGCGCGTCGGTCTTGGCGAACGATGCGCCAGTGAAGAGATAGCACACCGAGTTCTCTTCCATATAGGGCGGAAGGTCTTGCGTGCGGATCAGGTTCTTCGGGTCATGATTGATCGGCGCACCGTCCGGCGTATAGAAGCGCGTTTGCCGCCGGGTGACCGTGAAGAGCGAATCCGCGTTGCTGATTGTCTCCGCCTTGACGAAAGCGTCAATCATGCTCCGGATCGTCGCGACGCTTAAAAGCGGATTTGTCGTGTGCGTCATCAGATAATAGTCGGAAGCGACATTGGCGATGTCGTCAGCGAGAACGAGATTCATCGACACGAAGTCGCCGCAAATCTCAGGCTTGCGGTCGCGGATCATGACCTTCCCGCCATAATCGCCGTCTTTGAGGCCGTTGTCGGCGAGAATTGCGCGCGCGTCGGTGTTGATCACGACGCGATCGATTTCAGGCGTGTCGCAGAGCGTGTCGAGAATCCACCGGAAGAGCGGTTTGCCGGCGATCATTCTGAAATTTTTCGATGTGACGCGCGCCGAATGCGCCTTCATCGGCAACAGCGCGGTGAGCCGTTTGGAACCCTTTATCACAGTGGAGCTTTCTTTGAGGACGATCACTCGCCGATCGGTCGCATGGACGGTTTGGACGCTTCGCTTCGCGCCGCTCCCGGTCGCTTCCTTTTCGGCCGAGGGTAGTAATAGCTTTCCTTCTGAGCTCTCGACAAGATGCGGTGCTCATTATGCCCGCGCCAGGCGCCCCAATATTGCATAAAGCGATAGCCGACGATGCCGGCCGCCTCGTCGACAAACTTCTTCTGCGTGAGCGCTTCTGAAAAATCGTGGAAGACGCCGGCGGCGAAAAACCTCAGGAAATCACCGAAATGGAAGTGCACTTCCGGAAAGATCTCGCGCAACGTCAGCGCTTCGCGATAATAGCGACGCTTCGTCTGGTTCAGCGTTTCTTCATGGATATGAACGACCGGCGCGTCCGCGACATAAGCGATTCGCCCGCCGTCGCGCAGCAGCTGTTTGCCGAGAACGAGATCTTCAAGTCCGGTCGCGGCCTCGTCAAAGCGATATTTCGACCAGGCGGTTTTCGACATGGCGGCGTTTGCATTGTTAATGAACAGTTCCGCCTGCGGAATCTTGTCGTGATCGGCGTAATATTGTTCGAATACCTGATGCTCGGAAAATCGCGTCACGTCATGGCCGGTCTGTCGGCCGTAAACATAGTCGGCCTTATTTTCCTCGAGCGGGCGTATCAGGTTTTCCAGCCAGTGTTCATGCGATGGAATGCAATGCGCCGAAATGAAAACCAGAAAGTCGCCTGTCGCCGCTTCGCAGCCATAGTTGAGCGACCGGCCGAAAGTGAAGTCTGCCTTCTTGATGTGAACGACGCGGCATCCGCTTTGTTCGGCGATTTCAATCGTCCTGTCAGTCGACCCTGAATCGACGAGAATGAGTTCGACGCGACGCCCGGCGCGCAGCGACTGGCGCGCGATCGCTGCAATTGATTCGCCGAGCCACTTTTCCTCGTTCAAGGGGCGGTAGACGATGCTGACGGACGCAGGCGGCACGAAGGTCTTCCCTGAAAGGTGAACCGGGACGGTCCAAAATTCGCAGAATTTAGCGCGCCCCTCAAC
>JAGRED010000023.1 GCA_020446725.1 Parvularculaceae bacterium
AGCGTCGACGACAGGCGCCCAAGCATCCCCTTCCCGGCTGTATAGCCCCGCGCCTTTCCGGCGCGCAGTCTGTGACACGCCTGACCAGTTGTATCCGACGTCAAGGCCCATCGGTTTGAACGCCGCATTGGACATGAACAGATCAAAACGTTCGCTGCCGGCGCGCTCGATCACGCCCGCGAGAATGCCGAAATTGAGATTGGCGTACCGAAACCATTCGCCGGGAGCATGCGCATCGTCAAACGGCGCCGCGCCGTCATCGAACAAATCCTGAAAGGCGCCGGGCGCGGCGACCCAGTATGTTTCAGGATCGCGGATCGATGACGTGTGCGACAATAGTTGGCGCGCCGTAATAGGGCGATCAGGAAACGCCGGATTTCGCAATCGCCAGCCGAGATAGTCAGAAACGTCGCGATCAAGATCGAGCCGGCCTTGCTCGACAAGGCTCATCAACCCCATAGACAGCGCCATCTTCGATATCGACGCGACGCGAAGCTTGGAAGTCGGTTCGAACGCGCGGACGCAAGCCGTCCCCTCAGCATTGAATTCGGCGCAACCCGCAGCGCCGGAATAAACAAGCCGGTCGCCGACCATGACGGCGACCGCCGCCGCAGCGATCGGATCGGTCGGACCTTTGCCTTTCACGATCTTTGAAAGCGTCCGGTCGAATTCGACCCCATTGCGCGGGCCGTCGCCAGAACCTTCATCCGAACGGGCCGCTGCGCCCGCAAGGGATGCGGCGATCATTGCGATGATCGTTACGATGAGCTTTCGGGTTGTCATGATCACCCTTCTGGTTCCCGCGTTCAGCCGAAATAGCGAGCGAGGCGCGACAACGCCTCTGCAAGAACCTCCGGCTTCTTGCAGAAACAAAATCGAGCGTAATGGCGCGGCGCATCCGGCGCAGCGGCCGGATAGAACGCCGAGACAGGAACAGCCGCGACGCCGGCTTTCTCGGTAATCTCCCGACAGAACGCGGCATCGTCGTCACGGCCGAGCGGGCGAATATCGACGGTCGCGAAATACGTCCCCTCGCACGGCAGCACGTCAAAGCCGATGCGCGAAAGGCCGTTCATGATCATATCCCGCTTCGCCTGCATGCCGGCGATGAACCGCGCGTAATAGGCGTCATCGAAATTCAGCCCTTTCGCGACGGCAAGCTGAAGATGCGGCGGGCAGGTATAGGCGATGAACTGATGCGCTTTCAGCATGCCGGTGATGAGGGCTTGCGACCCCGTTGCGTAGCCGATGCGCCAGCCGGTCATGGAAAAAGTCTTGCCGGCCGATCCGATCCTGACGCATCGATCGCGCATGCCAGGCAACGTCATCAGGGGAATATGCGGCGCGCCGTCAAAAACGAGATGCTCGTAAACCTCATCGCAAATGACGATGATATCGCGCTCGATCGCAATGTCGGCGACCGCTTGAAGCTCTTCACGGGTCAGCACGCGGCCGGTTGGATTGTGCGGCGTATTGATCGCGATGACGCGCGTTTGCGGCGTCATCGCCTTGTCGAGCGCAGCGCGATCGATGCGCCAGTGCGGCGGCTTCGGCGCAAGATAGATCGCCCGCGCGCCGGCGGCTTCAACAATCGGGGCGTAACTGTCGTAACAAGGCGCGACCAGCAACGCGTCGTCGCCCGGGTTAAGCGTTGCGAGAAAAGCAACCGCGAGCGCTTCGGTTGCGCCGGCCGTCACCAGCGTCTCGGTCCGCCAGTCGACATCAATGCCGTAGAAACGCTTGTTTGATCGGGCGAGGGCTTCGCGCAATTCAGGCACGCCATGGACCGGCGCATATTGGTTCGGGCCCTGACGAAGCGCGCGGATCGCCGCCTCGATGATTTCGGGCGGACCATCCTCATCGGGAAAGCCCTGGCCGAGATTGACCGCGCCGTGTTCCCGCGCGAGCGCCGACATCACCGCGAAGATAGTCATCGGCCGCGCGGCGAAAACCGGGTTGAGCCTCAAGGTCATCACCGCTCCGATTACTGACTTTTCAACACATCGCCGAAGCGGCCATTTAATCGGACGCGGCTCGAAATACCTAGCGCGCTTGAAGTCCTGATGGAAAAAGAAAAGCCGCCCCGCAAATGCGGAGCGGCTCCAAACCCTGGACCGATAGGTCTCGGATTAATTAGTGCTGCGGGTCGCTCGTCGCTTCGTCGACCGCTTCCGCGGCGTCTTCAGCCGCTTCTTCGACAGCCATCGACGCGTCGTCGATCGCGCCTTCAACGGCGTCGCCGGCGTCTTCCATCATGGAGCCCGCTTCGTCAGCGGCCGCGTCCATCGCGTCGCCCATGTCTTCGGCAGCCGCGTCCATCGCGTCGCCGGCGTTTTCCACGGCTTCTTCCGTCGCCGCGGCGGCGTCATCGACAGCTTCTTCAACCGTCGTTTCGGTAGCCGCGTCTTTTTTCGCACAGGCTGCGAGTCCGCCGGCGGCGAACGAAACAGCCAACAAAATCAACCACTTTTTGCTCATGATCCTGGCACCCCTGCTGTCGCCGGCCGGGAATTCGACCAGCGGAATCGGGCGTCTTTTGTCAGATTTCCCTTTGTAGGTCAAAGCGTTGGCAAGGTTAAACTTGAGCAAGACGCGTCACCTTATGCGGCTGATTGTTGAAGAAAGCGGCCTGACGACACGCGCGAAGCGGCCTACTATCCAGGTTTTCAACCAAGGGGAGCCTTTCATGCGCGCCGCAATCATCGCCTTCGCCCTCATCGCCGCCGGCTGCGGCCAGAAGACCGCTGACGCCGAGCCGAGGGCGGCTCTGGCCGAGGCGACCCCGGCGACGGAGGCCGAGGCGGCTCCCGCCGAAGCGCCGGTCGCCGCGGTCGAGATCTGGCCGGAAGGCTTCCCCAAGCCTTCGGTCGACTATGCCGGGGTCTACGACTTCGCAGGCGGCGGACAGACGAGAGAGGCGACGATGCGCGTCGCCGGGCTCAAGCAGCGGCTTTCCTTCCCGCCGGGTTCGGGGATCGGACCGGCCGGCGCAAGCTGGTCGCAGGCGATGGTCAACGAAAATTCCGGCGAGCGCATGATGATGTGGCCGGAAGGCGAAGGCGCGCCGAAAATCGCGACGCTGATGTCGAAAACGGACCTTGGCGCAATGGTCGCCGCGATCGGCGTCGATGAGGCGGCGAAGACCCGCGCCGTCAAGACGGGCACGGACGAAGTCGCCGGCGAGCGGTGCGCGGTCTATGAAATCGCCGCGGCGGATGATGAGCCCGCCGGCGGCGCCTGCGTCACGCGCGACGGCATTCCTCTGCGCGTCGTCAGCGGCGGCCAGACCGTGATGCTGGCGAAATCGATCACGCGCGGCCCGCAGGACCCGGCGCTTTTCGCGCCGCCCGCGGGTTACGAAGTCCTCGATATGGGCGAGTGCATGCGCATCGGCGCGGAGATGATGCAGGCGATGCGCTCCGGCAAGACGCCGGACATGAGCGTGATGGGCCCCAAAATGGAAAAATGTCAGGCGCTCGGCGAGAAAATGGGCGCGATGATGGGCCAATAGGAAATTCAGCGGCGTCCGCCTTGTTGCGAATGAAACCCCGGCGGGCGACCGCCGGGGTTTTTTCATGCCGGTTTCTTTTGCGGCGCGTTTTGTCGCGCGCGAATCCGGCGCCTGCGCCGCGTTCGGTTTTGTTCGATTTTCCAGGTTTTGCGCGGGGTCCAGCCGCAAACGGCGCCCCCATGCTTCCGCAAAGCGGGCGCCTCTTTGATGACGCGCAGGGATGCGCGTTTCAGTCTTTGTATTTGCGGTCGTCGTTTCCACGCGCATCCTCCTTTCCTTCGCTCGCCATCCCGGATGCGCGGCAGCGTCGAACGGCGCCGGTCCCGGACGACGAAGATCATAGGGCAGGCGGGAAGGTGTGGGATAAGTAGGGGG
>JAGRED010000230.1 GCA_020446725.1 Parvularculaceae bacterium
CCGATGAGGTGCGCCGTATTGGCGAGACGCGCGCCGAGCGCCGCGTCCAGATTGATGGCCAGCCGATCGAGCTTTTCAAGATCGCCGGCGATAGCGCCCGTCATCGATCCGTAGGCGCCAAGCGCGGCGTCGACATCGAGACGATAGGCGTTGAGAGGGCCTTCGCCCTTCGCCTCAATGAAAAGCGCGCCGCCGAGATTTGAAAGAACGGCGAGAAGGCCGGTCTCTTTCGATGCAATGGTGACATTGCTCGATAGCGCATCGCCGCGGCGTTCGATCAGTGCGGAAACCGTGTCGGCTTCCGCGTCGCTGTTGGCGTTGAAGCGAATGAAAAGCGTTGCGCCGCCCATCCGGGCGAGCCCCGCTGCGTCCAAGCGAACAGGTGCGTCGCCGCTTTCGAGCGCGTATTCAAGATCGTTGATCGAAAGGCTGTCGATCGTGATCGAGGGAAGCCGGTCGGGGAGTTCAAACCCACGAATCTGATTAGCTTCGTCCGTTTCGTTGCGCGGCGCGCGCGTGAGACGCGCCTTGTCAATCGATGCGCTGTTGATGATGACGTCGCCGCGCAGGAGAGCGAAGGGGCGCCAGTCGATGGTCGCCTGCGGGATCAACAGCCATTCGCCGTCCGCATCGCGAAGGCTGACATTCTCAAGAATGATGTGAGCGGGCGGCAAGCCTTTAAGGGCTCTGATTTCCGCCTCGCCGCCGATGAGAGCGCCGAGTTCTGAGGCGAGGCGCGCCTTGATGAAAGCGCGTCCGGAGGGCGACTGGAACAGCCATCCGTAACCGGCGGTCAGGACGACGACGGCGATGAGCGCGGCCAGGGCCAGGATGATAAGCGCGCGTTTCATCAGAACGGCTGCCCCAGCGAAATGTAGACCTGGAAATCGCGATCGGTCGGGCGCTTTTCGAGCGGCACGGCGAAGTCGAGCCGGATCGGACCAATCGCCGACAGGTAACGAACGCCGCCGCCGGCCCCGACGAGATAATCGCCGGCGAAATCCGGAAAACTTTCCGCATAGACGGCGCCGGCGTCGGCGAAGGCGGCGATCTCAACGCGCTCGAAAACTTTCGCGCGCGCTTCGAGGGCCGCCTCGACGCCTGACCGACCGCCGATCGGCACGCCGTTGGCGTCGAGCGGGCCGACGGATTGATAGTCATAGCCGCGCACGGATGACCCGCCGCCGGAAAAGACGCGCTTGTTGACCGGCAACGTGAGCAACGCCTGCCCCGTCGTCGCCGCGACGCGCATTCGTCCGGCAAGCGTGAAACGGTCATTCGCGCCGAAATGAATGCGCGAGCGCGCAACGGCTTCGAGGCGCGTGAATTGATCCGTGCCGAAATAGGGCGTTGCGGAGATCGAGGCGCGAACGCCTTTTGTCAGGGAAAGAGGGTCGTCTTCAGTGTCCCATGTCGCGGACAGGGGGACCGAAATGTAATAGGTGCGCTCATCGCCCGTCGTCGTTGCGACGCTGGTGAGTTTCGGTTCGACTTTCGACGTTTCAAGGCCGACGCCGCCGCGCGTTTCCAGCCGGTCGTCGAGCCACTTCTTGGCGAAGCCGCCAGTGATCTCAAGCGAGCGCGCGGTGAAGGCGTCCGTCGTTTCATTGGTGAAGGAAAGATTGGCGAAGGCCGATCCCGGCAGGCTCGGCAGCGGCTTCAGGACGTCGAAGGTGATCGACTGGCTGATCTCCGATCCGTCAATTTCGGCGCGCGCGCGTTCGCCGCGTCTGAAAAGGTTGCGATATTCGAGGAAAAGACGTCCGCCCGGGCCTTCCGACGTCGAATAGGAAAGGCCGGCGCCGATCGTGCGTTGCTTGCGCTCGCCGACCTTGACCTGAACAGGCGCCGCGCCGTCGTCGTTCACCGGTCCGGGCGCAACCTC
>JAGRED010000231.1 GCA_020446725.1 Parvularculaceae bacterium
GCTAACGCGGCGCGCGTCGATCATTTCTTTCTCGGCGGCAATTCGATGGGCGGGTGGGTCGCCTGGCGCTATGCGCTCGCTTATCCCGAACGCATCGACGGTCTCATTCTCATCGACGCCGCCGGCGCGCCGCTGCGCGAAGGCGAAACGGAGCCGCCGCTCAATCTCGGTTTTCGGCTGATGCGCAACAAGATGGCGCGCCCCTTTGTCGAGCAGGTCACGCCGCGCGCGCTCGTCAAACAGTCGCTTCTCGACACGACCGCCGTCGACAGCATCGTCACGGAAGAAATGGTCGATCGCTATTGGGAATTGCTGCGCTTTCCCGGCAACCGTCATGCGACGGCGCTGCGATCGACGACCGATCGCGAACCGGCTTACGCGGACCGCCTTTCCGAGATCAATGAACCGACGCTCGTCATCTGGGGCGCTGAAGACCAGCTCATCTATGCGAGCGCAGCCGAGACATTCGCCGAGCGCATCCCGAACGCGCAGGTCTTCGTTCTTGACGGCGTCGGGCACATTCCGATGGAGGAAGCGCCGGCGAAGACAGCCAATGCGATCCGGCGATTTCTGGAAGCCCAGTTGCCGCAGGCCGTCGACGCGCTGAAGCTTGAAGGGCCCCAATAGGCTCAGCGCTTCTCGAAGGCGGTGATCTTGGTGAGGAACGCGCAAGTCTCCTCCCGCTTTTCGAGGCCCGCTTTGTCAAACTGCGCTGCGAGATCAAGCCGGCAATAGCTGTCGTAATAAGGCTCGTGAAATCCGCGCGGGAAATTTTCAAGCAACATGTCCAGCCCCGGCTCATCGCCGTACTGGATCGTATCGACGAGAATGAAAACGCCGCCGGGTTTCAGCAGGCGCGCAATCTCATACGCGGCCTCGTCGCGGATCTTCGGCGGCAATTCGTGAAAGAGATAGACGGCCGTCAGGATGTCAAAGGACGCATCATCAAGCCCGGTCGCCTCCGCCTTCGCTTTCACGAAACGCACATTGCGAAAACGCGAGAGCGCGGTTTGCGCCTTGCCGAGATAGGCCGGCGAAAGATCGAGCGCCGTCGCGCGCACGCCCGGCCAGTTATCGAGAACCTGCTCAAGAAAACCGCCCGAGCCGCAGGCGAGATCGAGAAGGTCGATCGTCGACGGGTCGCGGCCCGCCATCGCGCGACGGATGAACGGCAGCGCCTGACGCCGCATCGCCGCGCCGGCGCCGGTGAACAGCGTCTCGACCTGCATGTCGTAGCGTTCCGCCGATTCGGCGGACAGCCAGCCGTCGGTCTGGAAATGGAAATTCTGCAGGTAATAGCGCGGATAGTCTTGCTTGAATTCGTCGCGCAGGATTTCCGAATGCGCATTGGCGTATTTGCGGCGCGCGACTTTGTCCGTGTCGATGAGGTAGTCGCGTGAAAGCCGCGCGAGTTTCGGTATGGACGGCGGCCGGCGCGCTTCCAGCGGCATCCTGTATTCGCCGGTCTTGATGTTCCGCCAGTCGGCGCGAAAGAGATCGCGGAAAACCTCCCTGAGGCGGGCGCGGTCGAGCGGCCCTGATTCATCCGCCGCCGGCGTCTCGCCGGGCCGCGTGATCGGCCCCATGCGACGGCGGCCGGCGAAATAATGCGCCGAATACCAGGCGATGCGTGCAATCTGCGAGGCGCTGTAGACCGCGCGCTTGGCGCCGAGCGCGGCGCGGCCTGTGAAAGACGTCACCGCTTACCTCCTGAAAACGCCGACAAGTTCAACATGACTGGAATAGACGAACTGGTCGACCGGCGTCACCTCTGTCAGCTCATAACCGCCATCCCGCAGGACCGCGGCGTCACGCGCGAAACTGACGGGATTGCATGAAACCCCGATGACGACCGGCGCGCGGCTTCTCGCAATCTCCGTCGCCTGCATCAGCGCTCCCGCACGCGGCGGATCGAAGACGATCGCGTCAAAGCCTTTCAGCTCCTTCACCGTCAAGGGCCGCTCGAAGAGGTCGCGCATCTCGGTCTTCACCGGGTTGATCTTCATCCCGGCGCCCTGCGCCGCTGCGGCGGCGGTCGCCAGCGCCTCGATCGAGGCGCGATCGCCATCGACCGCCGTCACCGTCGCGATTTTCGCGAGCGGCAGCGCGAACGTGCCGCAACCGGCGAAAAGGTCGGCGATCTTGCGCGCCTTGCCCGCCGCGGCCCTGACGAGGGAAATAAGCGCCGCTTCCCCTTCCCGGCTCGCCTGCAAAAACCCGCCGGGCGGCGGCGAAACCGGAACGCCGTCGAAATGCACGAGCGGAGAAGCGATCGCTGCAATCGTCTCGCCATTGAGCGAAAGCCTGACAATTCCGGCCGCGCGCATGGCGCTGATGACCGCGCTCAGCGCTGCGCCGACGGGCTCCGTCACCGCGTCGCCGGCGATCGCCGCGTCGACGCCGTTGTCGCAAAGCGTCAGCGACAGATCGAACCGGTCCGCGCTGATCGTCGAAGCCAGGGAGCGGACGGGGTCAAGACGCGCGAGGAGGTCCGGATGAAGGATGCGGCAATCTTCTAGGTCGACGATGTCGGATGATCGTCGCGCATTGAAGCCGATGAGCGTTCGCCCGCCGCGCTTCGTCACGGCGAACGCCGCGCGCCGCCTTGACGCCGCCGGCGTCTCGATCAGCGCAGCGACAAGATCGGCGCCGAACCCTTCACGCGCCAGCGCGGAAACGACGCGGCCGCGTTTCCAGGCGCGATAAAAATCAGCGTCCACATGCTGCAACGCGCAGCCGCCGCAGCGCCCGTAATGCCGGCAGGATGGTTCTGCGCGGTCGGGGCCCGGCGTCATCACGCCGATCAGCGTTCCCCGCTCGCCGCGCGCCTCAATCTCGGCGACATCGCCCGGCGCCGTCAGCGGAACGAAAACGCGCGCGCCATCGACGAGCGCAACACCGTCGCCGCCCGCCGCGATCTCCTCGATGCGTACGGTCAGCCGACGCGGCGGCGCAGATCGCTTTGCCCTATGCCGGTTTGGCCGCGCCAATCAGAAACTCCCTGTTGCCGTCGCCGCCGGCGATCGGGCTGTCGATAACGCCGATGAGGCGCCAGCCTTGCGCCTCAAACCAGCGCGAAATATCGCCAGTAAGCGCCGCGAGATCGCTTGCATCCGCCTGCGCGAGGCCGCCTTTGCCGATTTTTTCCGGTCCGAGTTCGAATTGCGGCTTGATGAGCGCGGCGAGAAGAGCGCCCGGCGCGGCGAGCGCCATCGCAAAGAGTAGCGACTTTTTAAGGCTGATGAAGCTGACGTCGCAAACGATGATGTCGACGGGATCGGGAATGAGCGCGCCTGTCAAATCCTTCGCATGCGTCTTTTCAAGATTGACGACACGCGGATCGGCGAGAATTTTCGGGTGAAGCTGACCGGAACCGACATCGACAGCATAGACTTTCGCCGCCTTCGCCCGCAGCAGAATTTCCGTAAAGCCGCCGGTTGAGGCGCCGAGATCGAGGCAGATTCTTCCCGCCGGCGCGATGCCGAACGCCTCAATCGCGGCGGCAAGTTTGAGCGCGCCGCGCGAGACGTAATCATGAACATCGCCCGACACCTCAATTCCGGCGTCCGGCGCGACCATCGCCGACGGCTTGTCGATGACGGCGCCGTCAATGCTGACAAGGCCGGCGCGGATCGCGCCTTGCGCCCGCGCGCGCGA
>JAGRED010000232.1 GCA_020446725.1 Parvularculaceae bacterium
CCCGAAACGCGCGACATGGATCAAAAAGGCGGCGAGCGCATTCGATCCCGAAAATAACGCCGTCATTCTCGAAGACGGCGAGCGCGTCGACTATGACTGGCTGATTGCAGCGCCGGGCGTGAAGCTCAATCCTGCGGCGATCCCGGGCCTAGAAGAAACGCTCGGCAAGAACGGCGTCACGTCGAACTATGTGCCCGGCATGGCGTCCTACACCTGGAAACTCGTGAAGGAGCTGAACGGCGGCAATGCGATCTTCACCCAGCCGCCCCTGCCTTTCAAATGTCCGGGCGCGCCGCAAAAGGCGATGTATCTTTCCGCCCATCACTGGAAGAAAAAGAAGCTTCTCGACAAGACGCACATCACGTTCTGCACCGCCGCGCCCGGCATGTTCGGCGTCGCCGCTTTCGTGCCGGCGCTGAAGGAATATGTCGACGCCTACGGGATCGAGACCCATTTCGGATCGGTGCTGACGGCGATCGACGGTCCCGGCAAGAAGGCGACATTCCGCGAAAAGGACGCCGAGGGAACCGAGCGTGAGGTCGTGCGCGACTTCGACATGATCCATGTCTGCCCGCCGCAGATCGCCGCCGATGTCGTCAGGGGGTCGCCGCTTGCCGATGCGAACGGATGGATCGATGTCGATCAGGAGACGATGCGCCACAAGAAATACGCCAACGTCTTCGCCGTCGGCGACGCCGTCAATGCGCCTAATTCAAAGACGGCGGCGGCGGCGCGCAAACAGGCGCCGATCGCGGCGGCGAACCTTCTCTCCATCATGGATGGCGGCGAGGCGGACTATGTCTATGACGGCTACGCGTCCTGCCCGCTCACCGTCGAACGCGGCAAGATTGTCTTCGCCGAATTCGGCTATGGCGGAAAGCTGATGCCGACCTTCCCGAAATGGATCAACGAGAACACCAAGGCGACATGGTTCGGCTGGGTGATGAAGGCGGAGATCCTTCCCTGGGTCTACTGGGAGCTGATGCTTGACGGCCATGAATGGTTCGCAGAGCCGCATAAACGCGAGGCGAAAGCGCAATAAATGTCCGACGTGATGAAGCTGATCGGCAAATACGCGCCCGTTCTGCGCTGGGCGCCGCGTTACAACCGCGCCGCGCTCGCCGACGACTTCCTCGCCGCCGTCATCGTCACCATCATGCTGATCCCGCAATCGCTCGCTTACGCGCTGATTGCGGGGTTGCCGCCGGAAGCGGGACTTTACGCCTCGATCGCGCCGCTCATTCTCTATGCGATTTTCGGAACAAGCACGTCGCTCGCGGTCGGGCCTGTCGCGGTCATCTCGCTGATGACGGCGGCGACGGTCGGCGATTTCGCCGCGCGCGGAACCGCCGGCTATGCGTCTGTCGCGCTCGCGCTCGCTTTCATCGTCGGTCTCGTGCTGCTCGCGCTCGGACTCTTACGGCTCGGCTTCCTCGCGAATTTCCTCAGCCATCCGATCATTTCAGGCTTCATCACCGCGTCGGGCGTTCTCATCGCGGCGAGCCAGATGAAACACATTCTCGGCGTAAAGGCGGAAGGCGACAATCTCATCGAGATCGCCTACTCGCTCGGCGCGCATCTTCCGGCGACGCATTTGCCGACATTGGCGATCGGCGCCGGCGTCATCGCATTTCTTTTCTGGACGCGCTCGAACCTGAAACCCTTGCTTGTCGGCTGGGGGTTGAAAGACCGCCCCGCCGCGCTGCTGACGCGCGCCGCGCCGCTTCTCGCGATCATCATGACGATTGCGCTCGTTTCGATTTTCCGTCTTGAAGACGCAGGCGTCGCTATCGTCGGCGCGACCCCGAAAGGCCTGCCGCCGATCGCCCTTCCCGATTTCGACTGGCCGCTCTGGCGCGCGCTGCTCGGCCCCGCGCTGCTGATCGCCGTCATCGGCTATGTCGAATCCGTTTCCGTCGCACAGACGCTCGCCGCCAGACGCCGCGAGCGCATCGATCTCGACCAGGAGCTGATCGCCCTCGGCGCCTCGAATGTCGCCGCCGGCGTCGCAGGCGGATTTCCGGTCACTGGCGGTTTTGCGCGCTCGGTCGTCAATTTCGACGCCGGCGCCAGAACGCCCGCCGCCGGCGCGTTCACCGCTGTCGGCATCGCCATCGCCGCGATGTATCTGACGCCGCTCCTTTTCAACCTGCCCAAGGCGACGCTCGCGGCGACGATTATCGTCGCCGTTCTGAGCCTCGTCGACATCGGCGCCATCCGCCGCACTTACGCCTATTCGAAGGCTGATTTCCTCGCCATGGCGGCGACGATCCTCGGCGTATTCGGCTTCGGCGTTGAAGCCGGCGTGATGGCGGGCGTCATCCTGTCAATTCTGCTCCTGCTTCACCGCGCAAGCCGGCCGCATTCGGCGATTGTCGGCCAGGTTCCCGGCACGGAGCATTTCCGCAATGTCCTGCGCCATGACGTCATCACCTCGCCGAGCGTCGCTTCGGTCCGCATCGACGGCGATCTCTTCTTCGCCAACGCTCGCTTTGTCGAAGACAGGCTGACCTCACTTGCGCCAGACGGCGGCCCTGTTCGTCATGTCGTCCTCATGTGTTCGGCGATCAATTCGATTGATGCGAGCGCGCTCGACGCGCTTGAATCCGCCAACCGCCGCCTGAACGAGAACGGCGTTCTTCTACACCTAACCGAGGTGAAAGGCCCGGTGATGGATGCGCTCAAGCGTTCGTCCTTCCTCAAGGAAATTTCAGGCAAGATCTTTCTCAGCGAATTCGAGGCGATGAACGCACTCGATCCGGAACGATTCCGCCAGAACGGCGCGCCGGCGCAGGCGGCAGCCTCCCCCGCGTCATGACGGACGGCAATTTCCACGACCTGATCGCGTTGCGGATCGCAACGCATCGGAACAAACCTTACCTGACGATCCCGGGCGGGCGCGTCTGGACTTTCGGCGACATCGACGCGCTCTCGGCGAAAATCGCCGGCGCGCTCATTCGCGCCGGCGCAAAGCCAGGCGA
>JAGRED010000233.1 GCA_020446725.1 Parvularculaceae bacterium
CGTTGGCGACGCCGACGACGTCATTATGAAAGGCGCCGGCGTCGAGCGCGGCTTTCGCCTGCTGGATGAAGAGGATTTTCTTCTCGTCGAGAAGGTGGCTGCGCGCCACCGCCTCGCTTGCGCGTTTTTTCTGGCGGGCGGGAAACTTGTCGCCGTCGACGCCGTAAACGAAAAGGTGAACGCCCTTTTCGCCGTGGGTTTCCGCAAGGCGGCCGTGATTGGCCGCGCCCTCATCGCCGAGATGAACGCCGCCCGGCAAAAGCGGGTGATGGACGAAATGTTTTTCGCTCGCAAAGATATGCTTCAGCGCGCGCGCAGTCGTGTCGCCCTCGATCGCGCGATGGAAATTCGCTGCAAGATTGGCGGGCGTGAAATGAACCTTGCCGTCTTGCGTATCGGGTGACGGCGCGACGGTTCCCGCATTCGCCGTCCACATGGACGACGCCGCATAGCAATTGGCGAGAATTTCCGGCGCCGTTTTCGCCGCCTTTTCGATCACCTGATGGTCATTGCCGGCGAAGCCGAGCGAACGCAGGGTTTTCAGCGACGGGCGATCCTGCGGCGGCAGGAAACCCTGATGAAGGCCGAGCGCCTTCACGGCGCGCATTTTCGCGAGCCCCTGCAACGCCGCCGCGCGCGGGTTCGACGCCGCGCCCTTGTTTCTCGCCGAAGCTATATTCCCGAAGGAAAGCCCGGCGTAATTATGCGTGGGGCCGATCAGGCCGTCGAAATTGATTTCGTGATGGGTCATTTATCTCTCATAGTCTCAACCCGCGCCCAGAAGTCGAGGAAATTCTCCGACGCCAGTCCGGTCAAATCCGCTTCCGACCACCCGCGCCGACGGAGTTCTTTGACGAGCAACGGCGCATCCGACGCATCATCGAGCGATGGAATCGTGAAGCCGCCCATTCCGTCGAAGTCCGTGCCGATGCCGACATTGCCGCGCCCGACGATTGAGCTGACATACTCAATCTGGTCGGCGACGTCCGAAACGCTGACGGCGGGCCGCGGATTTCCAGCGTCCCACTTCGCCATGCCGTCGGCTATCGATTTTTCGGTCGCCCGTTCCATCGATCCCAGCCGGTCATATTCGCGTTCGCCGGCGTCAAACCAAAGCCAGTGGTCAGTCGTCGTCAAATAAGGAACGAACGGGATCATAATCAAAGCGCCTCGATCGGCGGCCGATTTCAAAACGGCGTCTGAAAGATTGCGGGGCGTGTCTGCGCGCGCGCGCGCGCCGCTATGCGAAAAGAGAACTGGCGCCGCTGACGCCTCAATCGCGTCAAGCGCTGTCTTTTCGTCGGCATGCGACAGGTCGACGATCATGCCGAGCCGGTTCATCTCTGCGATGAAGTCGCGGCCGAGCGGCGATAACCCGCCATGCTCAGGTCCGGCGCCCGGCGCATAGTCAAATGCTCTTGCGCCATCGCCGAGATCATTGTTGTGATCGTAAACGATCAGGGCGGAGCGTACGCCGCGCGACCAGGCGTCGCGAAGATTGCCGAGCGATCCGTCGAATTGATCGCCGCCCTCGACCGCCATGACGAAGGCGAGCCGGCCCTCGGCAATGGCGGCGCGCGCGGCGGCCGACGTAAGTGGTTTGGCTATGCTGGCGTTATTTTCGTCCGCCAATGCATCGAACCAGTCCATCGCCTGAACAAGCGAAGGATAACATGGCTCTTCATCGCCGCACGCGATCGAACTGACGGTGACGAGCGCGCCGCCGAAGCCGCCCTTTGTCAGGCGTGCAGCGTCAGTCTGCCCTTTAAGCCCTGCTGCGAATTCGCCCTTGTCGGCGCGCAACTCGCCATTCTCATCGACATAATTCGCGATGAGATCGTTATGACCGTCGAATATCGGCGCCGTCGATACTTGCGAAGCAGGATCGCCGCAAGCGCCGAGGGCGACAGCGGCGAATATCGCCAGGGGGAATTTCAACCTCTGACCGCCACATGCCCTTAGGGCATCGCGAGCAGTTTCTCGCCTTCCATCGACGCGACGGGATAGGCGCAGTAATCGGCTGCGTAATAGGCCGCTGGACGATGATTGCCGGAATGGCCGACGCCGCCGAACGGCGCCGATGAGGCCGCGCCGGTCGTTTGGCGGTTCCAGTTGACGATGCCGGCGCGCGAAAGCGCCAGAAACTTCTCCCACTTTTTCGCATCATCGGAGAGCAGCCCCGCGGAAAGGCCGAACGATGTCGCATTGGCCCGCGCGATGGCGGCCTCGAAGGTCGGAACGCGGTAGACGCCGAGCATCGGCCCGAAATGCTCCTCATCCGGAATCGCCTCGGCGCGGGTCAAGTCGATAATGCCGGGCGAAACGAAGGCTGAGCCTTCATCCTGCACCGACAGCGCGCGAATGACCTCTCCGCCCTGATCGGCGCGAAAATCAAAGGCGCGCTCCAGCGCTTCCGCCGCTTTGGGCGAAATGACAGGGCCCATAAAAGGCTGCGGATCGGCGAAGGGCTGATCGACGATCAACCGGTCGCGGAGTTTCGCCAGCGCGTCGATAAACGCATCGCCCGTCGCGCCTTCCGGCACGATCAGGCGGCGCGCGCAGGTGCACCGCTGTCCCGATGTCAAAAACGCCGACTGAATGACGGTGAAGGCCGCCGCCTCGATATCGTCCGTATCCCACCAGATGAGCGGGTTGTTGCCGCCAAGTTCAAGCGCAGTGATGACGTCGAGCCGGTCGGCGAACTGTTTGTGGATCGCAAGGCCCGTTCTGTAGCCGCCGGTGAATAAAACGCCGTCGATGCCGCCGACGCCGAGCGCGGCCTCACCCGTCTCGCGTCCGCCGTGGACGAGATTGATAACGCCGGCGGGAAGGCCCGCCTCGTCAAGCTTCTCCACGAGGAAGCCGCCCGGACCTGGCGCGAGTTCCGACGGTTTGAAAACGACGGTATTGCCGGCGATCAGCGCCGGCACGATATGACCGTTCGGCAGGT
Source organism: Parvularculaceae bacterium (assembly GCA_020446725.1). GTDB lineage: Bacteria > Pseudomonadota > Alphaproteobacteria > Caulobacterales > Parvularculaceae > Amphiplicatus. The sequence goes on from JAGRED010000233.1 coordinate 2,951, forward strand.
GCGCCGGGAAATTAAACGGACCGAGCACCGCCATCACGCCATGCGGCTTGTGACGCAACACGCTGTGGCTTGCGCCGACCGTCACCGATTTCTCGCCGGTGCGCTCGCGATAGGCGTGAACCGATATATCGACCTTGCCGGCGACGGCGGCGGCTTCCGTTTTCGTTTCCCAGAACGGTTTGCCGGTTTCTTTAGAAATGAGGCGCGCGAGTTCATCCGCATCGCGTTGCACGAGGTCGCGAAAGCGCTCGAGGATGGCGAGGCGCTTTTCGAGCGGCGTCAGCGCCCAGTCTTCAAACGCCGCGCGCGCCGCGCCGATCGCGGCCGACACATCATCGCGTGTCGCCGCCGCGGCTTCAAAAACCTTCGCGCCCGTCGACGGGTCGAAAGACTGGATCGCGCTCCCGCGCCCGTCGCGCCATTCGCCGTTGATGAAATTCATGGTTCTTACTCTTCGCTTTCCGATTCTCTCGATGGACGGCGCAAATACATGCCGCCGATAATCATGACGAGCGACGTCGCCAGCATTTTGGCGCCGGTCACATGAGCCTTGGTCGCGGCCTCGCCGACAAGATCGGCGACGAACGGAAAGAATGGACCCATCGCATCGCCGATCGCTCCATAGGCGGCCTTTCCGCCGATGACGAGCGCGAGGGCGGGCGCGCCCATCAAACAGCCAACGATGATCACAATCAGGCCGAAAATTTTCATCTAACCGCTCGCCATCGCCCCTGCGCCATTCCGCGGCCGCTTCACCACGCCACGCAACGGACCTCGTCGCCCGGTTTCACATTCAACGCTTTCGCAGCGTCGTTGGAAATGACGAGCGTATCGCCGTCGACGCGCGCCATCTCCTGAATGCACCGGAACGATGAAACGGCGCCCGCCGCCAGCAGCATTTTCTTGCCGTCCTTCACGTCTTGCGTTGCAGAGAGACGCTTGACGGCGCTTTCGCGAATGGTGCGGATCTGGCTCGTCTTCGCGTCGACAAGCGGGCCGCCGTCGAAAATATCAACGTAGTTGTCCCATTCAAAACCTTCATCGATCAGCATGTCGTAAGCGGGTTGGGCGCCCTTGTGAGGCCGGCCGATGCAATCGCGCGCGGCCTGCGACAGAAAGACCGTATAGACCGGATGGCGCGGCAGCAGGTCCTGAATGAACTGGTTGCCATGCGCCGCATTATGCAGGTCCGCCTGCTCAAAGCTCATCTCGAAGAAATTCTTGCCGACAGAATCCCAGAAAGGCTGTTCGCCATTTTCTCCGCGCCAACCGCGCAGCTCTGCGCAGATATGGTCGGCGATGATTTCCGGCTTTTGCGCGATAAATAGATAGCGCGCCCGCGCCAGGAGCTTGCCTGCGCCCATGCCGCGCGCCTCCGGCGAGACGAACAGCATGCCGACTTCCGCGCAGCCGGTGAAATCATGGCTCGGCATCAATACCGTGCGTCGCGTCGTGCGATTGAACTCTTCCGAATAATGAACTTCGTCGATGAGCTTGTAGTTGATGAAACCCTGTTTGAGCCCGATCGCCGAGAAAACGCCGGTCGTGCCCAGAATGCGTCCATCTTTTTCGAGCGCCATCATATAGACTTCAGATCCGGGCTCGCTCGCGCCGGACGCAAAGCTGGCGACGGCGCGCGCCAGGCGTTCCCGTAGCGCGACGTCATCATCCGGCAGGTTGGTCATCCCGCCGCCGGTCACGCGCGCAAAGTCACGCAATTGGTCGAAGTCTTCCGGCCGCACCGGCCGAATGAACGGGACGCTCATTGAAGTCTGGCTCCGGGATTGGGGATATCGCCTGCGGCGACGCGAAGAAGGAGAAGCGCGGAAAGCTTCGCGCGCTCTTCAAGCGAATCGAGTTTGACGAATTCGCCCGATGAATGAATGTCGCCGCCGCGCGCGCCGAGCGTATCGATGACGGGAATGCCGGCCGCAGCGATATTGTTGCCGTCGCAGACGCCGCCGGTCGCCTTCCAGCCGATATCGAGACCAAGCTCGACGCCGCATTGTTTCAGCGCGTTGAAAAACGCTTCAAGCTCGCGCGTCATCGGCTTCGGCGGGCGGGCGAAGCCGCCGTGAAGATGCGCCGAGAACCCTTCCCGCGCGCTGACGGCGTCGATCAGGCGCCCGATTTCCGCCGATGCGAAGTCGGCGTCCTCGGCCTTTTCAACGCGCACATTGAAGCGGACGACCGCATTATCCGGCACGACATTGTTCGGCCCGCCGCCGTCGATCCGTGCGACATTGACGGTGAGCCCCTCGCGCTTTCCCGAAAGCGCATCGACCGCGGAGGCGAATTCGGCGGCCGCAATGACCGCATTCCGGCCCGATGCGTGATCGCGACCGGCATGCGCGGCGCGTCCCGAAAAGATAGCCGAGAAATTGCCGCTGCCTTTGCGTGCGCCGGCGAGCTTGCCGTCCGGCATTGCAGGTTCGAACACCATGGCGAACTGCGCGCGTTTCGCCGCCTCATGCAAAATCGCCGATGATCCGGGCGAGCCGATTTCCTCATCCGCATTGAGAATGACTTCATAACCGATGCGTTCGGCGAAGCGCGAACGCTCGACCGCCATTAACGCATAGAGCATGACAAGAATGCCACCCTTCATGTCGGCGCCGCCCGGCGCGTACATCGTGTCGTCGTCAATCATGCGGATCGACTGGAAGGGATGATCGGCACCGAACACCGTATCCATATGGCCGGCGAGAAGAACGCGCACCGGCGCCTGCGGACGTTTCACGACCCGCAGGCAATCGCCGAGCCTTTTTTCAACGACATCGCCTTTCGCCGTCACGACCGATTGCGGCGCAGAGGAAACGGTCTCGACTTCCGCGTCGAGCGCAGCGAAGGCGTCAGAGAGGACGCCGCGCATGGCCGAAAGCCCGTCGAGATTGGCGCTGCCTGTGTTGATCGCGCACCAGTCTTTCAGCCGGGCGGTCATTTCGCCGCGCTTGCCGTCAAGAAACGCCAAGTCCTTGGAAATGTCTGTTTTTCCGGTCATCGGGGCCATGCTCTAGCCGTCGGCGAAGGCGGCGGCAAGCCGGGCGCGGAGCGCCCCGGCGCCATTGCCCTCAGGAATCGAACCTTTTTATAGTTTCCGCCCTAAGCCTTTCGTCGTCCTGTCTCTTTTCCCTTTTATGATTGCGATGCATGCTTGATCTGATTGAAAAAGCGCTTGCCGGCTGGACAAGCGGCGCCCGCAAGGGCGGCCGGGCGCTCGCCGCCCTCTTCGTTATCGCCGCCGCCGCCGCCGGCTGGTTCGCGGCGACCAATCTCAAGGTCAACACCGACACGAGCGCGATGCTCGATGCGTCGCTGCCGTTTCAGGTGCGCGCGCGCGAACTGAAAGAAGCCTTTCCCGAAGTGAAGAACGACATCGCGGTCGTCGTCCGTGCGCCGACGCTCGATGAAGCGGATGCGTTCGCGGCGGAACTGCGCAGGCGCGCGCTTGAAAAGCCGGAAATGTTCACCGGCGTCTTCGCGCCGTCGGCCGAACCCTTCTTCCGCGACAACGGCCTTCTCTATCTTGAGACGGATGATCTTGAAGCGCGCCTGACGCAGATGTCGAAAGCGTCGGGCCTTATCGAAACGCTGATCAAGGCGCCGACCGCAGGCCAGCTCTTCGCGACCCTCGCCGACAATGACGCGCTCGCCGAACGATCGGATCTCGGGCGCGATACGCTCTCGCGCATCTATGACGAACTCGCCGACGTCGTCGAGGCGAGCGGCCAGGGTCGCACGCGGCCCTTCTCATGGATGGGCGCGCTTTCGACCGACGAGGCGGAACTTGCGCACACGCGCATGGTCTATGTGACGCCGACGCTCGATTTCACCCGCCTGCAGCCTGCGAAACCCGCGATCGCGGAACTGCGCGCCGAAATCGCCGGGATCGAACAGGGTTTTGACGGGCGCGTCGAAACCTACATCACAGGCGATCCCGCCTTGCGGGCTGACGAACTCTCCGCGGTGACGATGGGAATTGAACTTTCCTTCCTCATCTCCTTTTTCGCCGTCGCGATCCTTCTGCTGCTTTGCTATCGCTCGGTATTCATTTCGCTGGCGACGCTTGTCTCGCTCGTCATCACGATCGTCTTCACGTCAGCCTTCGCAGCCGCCTTTATCGGCGAGCTCAATCTCGTTTCGGTCGCCTTCACGGTTCTCCTTGTCGGGCTCGGCCTCGATTTCGCGATCCACCTGCTCCTGCATGTGCAGGAGCGGCGCGGCGGCGGGGAAGATGTCGCGACGGCGCTCAAAGGCTCCATCCATGAAGTGGGACCGGCGCTCTGCCTCGCCGCCCTGACGACGACGCTCGGCTTTTTCGCTTTCATCCCGACGAAATTCGACGGCATCGCGCAGCTTGGCCTCATCGCCGGCGCCGGCGTCATCATCGCGCTGTTCGTCTCGCTGACGTTCATTCCCGCGACGCTCGGCTCGATCGGCGGCGAGGGGCGCGAATTTCGCAAGCGCAAGTCGAAAAACGGCGGCGGCCTTTTCAGCGTTCTGTCCACCCCCCTCGCCATCGCAACGCTGGCGCTCGGCGCGGCCGCCCTGTTCTATCTGCCCAAGGCGCGCTTCGACGCCGATCCTATGAGCCTGCGCGACCCGACATCGCAATCGGTCGTCGGGTTCAATCTTCTGTTCGGCGACAAGGATACTATCCCCTATCGCCTCACCAAGATCGCCGCGAATGAAGCGGATGCCGCGGCGACGGAGGAAAAAGCGCGCGCCATCGCGGAAGTCGGCGGCGTCAGGTCGCTGATCGGGTTTATTCCTGACAACCAGGAAGACAAGCTCGACCTCATTGATTTCGCCTCGGGGCCGCTCGTTTTCGCGCTCGACGCCGAAGAAGACAAAAGCGCCGCCCCATCGATCGAGGCCGGCGCCGAAAAACTGAAGACGCGACTTGAAGGCGCCTATGTCGAAGGAACGCCGGCGCGGAGACTTGCCGCCGCGCTCGCTTTGGCGGATGCGGCGACGCTCAGCCGCACGGAAGAAAACGTTTTCGCCTATTGGCCGGCGCTTGTTGAACGCCTTCAAACCCAGTTCAACGCCGACTTCGTCGATTACGACGCGCTGCCGGAAAGCCTTCGCGAACGTTATCTTTCAGCCGCCGGCGAATGGCGCGTCGATATCCTGCCGGCGGAGGATGTGCGCGATCCGGTCGCGCTTAAGCGTTTCGTGAAGGCGGTTGAAGCTGAAATTCCAGACATCGCCGGCGGCGCCCTTCAAACGCAGAAGGCGGGCGAGGTGATTTCAGCCTCGATGCTGCAGGCGTCGGGCATCGCGCTCGCGATCATTTCTCTTGTTCTTTTCGTCCTGTTGAGGCGGATCGATGAAGTCCTCCTGATGCTTGCGCCGCTCGCGCTTGCGGCCGTGCTGACGACCGCCGCCGGCGTCATCTTCAATATTCCGTTCAACTACGCGAACGTCATCGTGCTTCCGCTCCTGATGGGGATTGGCGTCGACAGCGGCATCCACCTCGTCATGCGCCA
>JAGRED010000234.1 GCA_020446725.1 Parvularculaceae bacterium
CTTCAAGCGTCCACCGCGCGCCGAGCGTCTTCCTGATTTCCGAAAGCGGCGCAAACTGGTCGAGGCGATCTTCCTCGACATCGCCAAGCGGCATCACCTCGATCAATGTCAGGTCCATGCCGCGAGCATGCGCCCACTCTATCAGCGCCGGGATTTCCTCAACATTGCGGTCCTTGAGCGCGACCGTGTTGATCTTGATCTTGAGGCCCGCATCAAGCGCTGCGTCAATGCCGGCGAGGACGCGGCCGAGCGCGTCGCGTCGCGCGATTTCGGCAAACTTCACCCGATCGAGCGTATCGAGGGAGACATTGATCCGCTTCACGCCGGCGTCTTTCAGCTCGGCCGCAAAACGACCGAGCTGCGTCGCGTTGGTGGTGAGCGTCAGCTCGTCGAGACGATCCTTGGCGAGCAGCTCCGAAAGGCCTCGGACGAGATGCATGATGTTGCGGCGGGCAAGCGGTTCTCCGCCGGTCAGCCGGATTTTTCGAACGCCGCGCGCAATGAACGCGCGCGCGACGGCTTCCAGCTCCTCAAGCGTCAGTATGCTCGCCTTGGGGGCGAAAACCGTGTCTTCCGCCATGCAATAGTTGCAACGCAGATCACATCGATCCGTAACCGACAGGCGCAGATAGGTGATCCGCCGCCCGAAAGAATCGATGAGCGGAGAGGCTTCGTTCTTCGCGATCGCGGCGCCGTCGCCGGACATTCAACTCACCTTCTAGAACAATACGACTGAGCGGATCGATTTTCCTTCATGCATCAGGTCGAATGCGTCATTGATTTTTTCAAGCGGCATCGTGTGAGTGATCAGCGGATCGATGCTGATGTGCTTGTCCATATACATATCGACGATTTTCGGCGTGTCGGTCCGTCCTCTCGCGCCGCCGAAGGCCGTGCCTTTCCAGACGCGGCCGGTCACAAGCTGAAACGGGCGGGTCGCGATTTCCTTTCCGGATTCGGCGACGCCGATAATGATCGACTGCCCCCAGCCGCGGTGACAGCATTCAAGCGCCTGACGCATCACATCTGTATTGCCCGTGCAATCGAATGAATAGTCAGCGCCGCCGCCAGTCAGCTCGACAATCTTGTCGACGACGTTTTTGACGCCGATTTCGCTTGGATTGACAAAGTCCGTCATGCCGAACTCTTCCGCCATCTTGCGCTTGGCCGGGTTGAGATCGACGCCGATGATCTTGTCCGCGCCGACGAGCTTAGCGCCCTGAATGACGTTGAGGCCGATGCCGCCAAGGCCGAATACGACGACATTCGCGCCGGGTTCGACCTTCGCCGTCCACATGACCGCGCCGACGCCGGTCGTCACGCCGCAACCGATGTAACAGGCCTTGTCGAACGGCGCGTCCTTGCGGATTTTCGCAACCGCGATTTCCGGCAGGACAGTGAAATTCGAAAAAGTCGAGCAACCCATGTAATGATAGATCGTCTCGCCCTTGCGGCTGAAACGGCTCGTTCCATCCGGCATCAACCCCTTGCCCTGCGTCGCGCGGATCGACGTGCAAAGATTGCTCTTGCGCGAAAGGCAGGTTTTGCACTGCCGGCATTCCGGCGTGTAAAGAGGAATGACATGATCGCCGACAGCGACCGATGTGACGCCCGCGCCGACTTCGCGCACGACGCCGGCGCCTTCATGGCCGAGAATGGACGGGAAAATTCCCTCGGAGTCCTTGCCTTCAAGCGTATAGGCGTCCGTGTGGCAAACGCCGGTCGCCTTGATTTCAACCAGCACCTCGCCGGCTTTCGGCCCCTCAAGATCGATTTCTTCAATAACGAGCGGCTTGTTGGGCGCGATCGCGATGGCGGCGCGGGTCTTCATTCAGGCTCTCCTTGGCAAGGCTGTCTTTTCGGTTTTAGCGCGTTTCCGCATCACGGCAAATGGGGCCCGCCGGATCCGACGGCGCCGCGTTCACCGCTCGCCGACAGCGGCGATTTCGTCGCCGCCAAGCGCGTAGAGCGCGATATTCGCCTCTTTCGCCTTGCGGATCGCAAACGCCGTCGGCGCCGAGATCGTGAGCACTGCGCGAACGCCCGCACGCGCCGCCTTGTCGATGATTTCATAGGAACAACGGCTCGACATCACGATGAAGCCCGATGATACGTCTATATCCGACCAGGCAAGCGCCCCGATGAGCTTGTCGAGCGCGTTGTGGCGGCCGACATCCTCCCGCGCAAGCAGGATGCCGCCGTCATTTGACGCCCACGCCGCTGCATGAACGCTTCGGGTCGACGCGTTGAGCGGCTGAAATGACGAGAGTTCCTGCGCCGCGCGCTTGAGCGCTTCATTCGAAAGCGTGACCATTTGATCGACGACCGGCGCGAGCCGTTCGAAAAAGACATCCGCATTTTCAAGACCGCAAACGCCGCATCCCGCGCTCCCGACGAGATTGCGTCGTTGCTGTCTTATATCGAACTTTTCCAGCGCCTTCTCCGCGATGGACAGCCTTACGTCGACGCCGCCCTCCCCATGATGGATTTCGACAAGATCAATTTCGCCGATATCGCTGATAATGCGTTCGGCAAGTGAAAATCCGACGGCGAAATCAGCAAGATCGGCGGGCGTCGCCAGCATCACGGCGTAGTTGCGGCCGTTATAGATGAAAGCGACCGGCGTTTCTTCCGGCACGTTCCACCGCCTGGCGCCGTTCGAGAGCGAAATCTCGCGGGCGGTCGGCGGCGGCGATCCGAAACTGCGAACGGTCGGCACGTTACTCTGCGGGTTCAACGGCGAGGCGGCGCAGTTCGGGAAGCGTTTCAGCGTAGGCGCGCTGCCAGTCGGAGCGGTGATTGGCCGGCGCGACCTCGACCGCCGTCACCTTGTATTCGGGGCAATTAGTCGCCCAATCGGAATATTCAGTCGTCACGACATTCGCGCCCGTTTCCGGGTGATGGAACGTCGTATAAACGACGCCCGGCGCCACGCGCTCGGTGATGCGCGCGCGGAGCGTGATTTCGCCCTTGCGGCTGCGCAAAGCGACCCATTGACCGTCGCGCACGCCGCGCATCTCCGCATCCGAGGGATGGATTTCAAGCACATCCTCATCATGCCAGCGTTCATTGTCGGTCCGCCGCGTCTGAGCGCCGACATTATATTGAGAGAGAATGCGCCCGGTCGTCAGGATGAGCGGAAATTTGCGGTTCGCCCGCTCCTGCGTCGGCACGAATTCGGTGACGATGAAGCGCCCTTTCCCCCGCACGAATTCATCGACATGCATGATCGGCGTGCCGTCCGGCGCGGCGTCATTGCAGGGCCACTGGACGCTGCCGGTTTCGTCGAGCCGTTTGTGCGAAACATTGGCGAAAGTCGGCGTCAGCGCCGCGATTTCGTCCATGACGTCAGCGGCGCTGGCGAAATCCATCTCATAGCCGAGCGCATTGGCGAGCGATTGCGTGACGCGCCATTCGTCCATGCCGGTCTTCGTCGGGATGGCGGGACGCACCCGGTTGATCCGCCGTTCGGCATTGATGAAACAGCCGTCTTTCTCAAGGAATGACGTTCCCGGCAGGAAGACATGCGCGAAGCGCGCCGTCTCGTTGAGGAAAAGGTCCTGAACGATCAGGATGTCGAGCGCTTTGAGCGCCGCTTCAACATGCTGCGTGTTCGGATCGGACTGCGCAATGTCTTCCCCCTGCACGTAAAGACCGCGAAAGCCGCCGCCGACCGCTTCATCGAACATATTCGGGATGCGCAGTCCCGGTTCCGCATCCTGCTTGCGGCCCCAGGCTTTTTCAAAGGTCATGCGCGTCGCGTCATCCGAAACATGGCGGTAGCCGGAAAACTCGTGCGGGAACGAGCCCATGTCGCAAGAGCCCTGCACGTTGTTCTGGCCGCGCAGCGGATTAACGCCGACGCCGCGTCGACCGATATTGCCGGTCGCCATGGCGAGGTTCGCCATGCCCATGACCATCGTCGAACCCTGGCTGTGTTCGGTGACGCCAAGCCCGTAATAGATGGCGGCGCGTCCGCCGGTCGCATAAAGGCGCGCGGCGGCCCTTATGTCAGCAGCCGGCACGCCGGTGATCGTCTCGACGGTCTCCGGCGCGTTTTCTTCCTGTCTGACGAAATCGAGCCATTCCCTAAAAGACGGCGCATCGCAGCGTTCGGCGACGAAGGCGTCGTCGCAGAGCCCTTCCGTCGCGATGACATGGGCGAGCGCATTGATCAGGGCGACATTCGTGCCGGGGCGCAGTTGGAGGTGATGCCTTGCTTCAACATGCGGCGTCTTCACAAGATCGATCGCCCGCGGGTCGGCGATGACGAGGGCGGCGCCTTTTCTGAGGCGCCGTTTCATCTGTGACGCGAAGACGGGGTGCGCATCCGTCGGATTGGCGCCGATAATCAGAATGACGTCAGCGTCCTCGACGCTGTCGAAATCCTGCGTTCCCGCCGACGTGCCGAACGTCTGCTTGAGGCCGTAGCCGGTCGGCGAATGGCAGACCCGCGCGCAGGTGTCGACATTATTATTGCCGAACGCCGTGCGCACCAGTTTCTGAACGACCCAGACTTCTTCAATCGTGCAGCGCGATGAGGAAATGGCGCCGATCGACTTTCTTCCGTGCGCCGCCTGCGTTTCCTTCAGGCGCCTTGCAGCGAAGCCGATCGCCTCTGGCCAATCGACCTCCCGCCAGGGGTCGGTGATCCTGTCCCGGATCATCGGCTTCGTGACGCGATCGACATGCGTCGCGTAGCCCCAGGCGAAACGGCCCTTGACGCAGGAATGACCGTGATTGGCCTTGCCGTCCTTGTGTGGCGTCATGCGCACGATCTGGTCGCCCTTCAACTCCGCCTTGAACGAGCAGCCGACGCCGCAATAGGCGCAAGTCGTCAGGACCGTTCGGTCCGGCACGCCCATCGCCGCGACTGATTTTTCCTGCAGGGTCGCCGTCGGACATACATCGACGCAGGCGCCGCAGGAAACGCATTCGGAATCGAAGAAATCAACACCCGCAAAAGAAACTTTGGAATTGAATCCGCGTCCCTCGATCGTCAAGGCGAGCGTTCCCTGCACCTCGTCGCAGGCGCGCACGCAGCGCGAGCACACGATGCATTTCGACGGCTCAAACTGGAAATAGGGATTAGAAAGGTCTTTTTCTTTCCCGAAGTGATTGGCGCCCTCATAACCGTAGCGAACGTCGCGAAGGCCGACCCGGCCCGCCATCTCCTGCAATTCGCAATCGCCATTGTCGGAGCAGGTCAGGCAATCGAGCGGGTGATCGGAGATATAAAGCTCCATCACGCCGCGGCGCAGCTTTTGAAGGCGCGCGGTTTCCGTCCTGACTTTCATGCCTTCCGCGACCGGCGTCGTGCAGGAGGCCGGCGTTCCCTTGCGTCCGTCGATCTCGACAAGACACAGCCGGCAGGAACCGAACGCGTTCAGCCGATCCGTCGCGCAGAGTTTCGGAATGGAAAGACCGAGCGAGGCGGCCGCGCGCATGATGCTCGCGCCTTCTTCCGCCTCGACTTCAAAGCCGTCGATTTCGAGCTTGACCTTTCGCCGCGATTGGGGGCGCGGCGTGCCGTGGTCTTGCTCTTTAAGGATCGTCATGGCTGCGTCTCCGATCCGCCGCCGAATGTACGCCTTTTTGACGGAAAAGCGAAGTCCTCAGGAAAGTGCTTCAGCGCGCTCTGGACAGGTATCGGCGTCATCCCGCCCATCGCGCAGAGCGAGCCGTCAACCATAAGCTCGCACAGATCTTCGAGCGTCGCGATGTTTTCCGCATGCGCCTCCCCGCTGCGGAGCCGATCGATCAGCTCAGCGCCGCGAACGGCGCCGACCCGGCACGGCGTGCACTTGCCGCAGGATTCTTCCGCGCAGAAGTCAAAGGCGTAACGCGCCTGTTCGAGAAGGTCGACGCTTTCATTGAAAACGACGACGCCGCCATGGCCGAC
>JAGRED010000235.1 GCA_020446725.1 Parvularculaceae bacterium
CTGGGATTTCGATCAGGCGTCCAAGAAACAAGGCGGCGAGGTTTTCATCGAAATCCGTCACTCCGGCGAAGTCGCCGTCCACAAAGGTTATGCGCCGCGCCGCAAGGCGAAGGACAAGACGAAAGACGGCGAGGGCGCAAAAGCGGAATCGCCGACGCGGCCCGAATATTCCGCGCCCATGGAGAATTATGTCGATCTCCATCGGCTCGCGGCGGCGCGCGCCGTCCTGCTCGGCCATCAAGGCGTCGCGCTCAGATCGCTTGCCGCGCATCTGATCGTCGGCGCCCCGAATATCCGCGTCGCGCCGGAACCGATGCGCGCCCGTAAGGAGGAGATCGCGGCGAGCCTCGCCGCCTCGCGCGGACAGGAAGCGTTCGAAAAAGAGCGCGCCGGGATCGCCAAGCTTTTGGCATTGGATGACGACGCTCCGGCGGTTGCTGGCGGCAATGGCGACGGCTGGCGCCTCGCCGAAACCTTCGCGCGCCTCATCAAACTCAGCGACGATGAAATCGCGCGCATCCTCACTTTCATCATGGCTGAGGCGCTCGCTCCCGGCCATGAAGGCGTCGATTGCCTCGCCGCAATCCTCAAAATCGACATCGCCGACTGGATGGCGCCGGGCGACGCGTTTTTCGATCTGCTGCGCGACAAGAAGATCGCCAACGCCATGCTTGGCGAGATCGCCGGGAGCGAGATTGCAGCGGCGAACGCCGATAGCCCCGCAAAGGTTCAAAAGGCTATCATTCGCAATTGCCTCGAAGGCCGGAACGGGCGCGAGAAAACGCCGAACTGGCGTCCCCGCTGGCTGCAATTTCCGGCGCTCTCATACTCAGTCACCGGAAAACCCGGCGCGGTCCGCCGCGCCGAGATGATCGCGCCCCTCTTTGCGCGATGAAGAAGAACAGGCGAGGCGGTTCGCCGCCTCGCTTGGCATCGCGATGGAGACGCCGATCCATTCAGATCGGGGATTACGCGACCACAGAACCTTCGCCGCCTTTGCAGACGCATTATCGGCCCGGCATCGATTTGCGCGTTTCGTTTCCTTTTCATGCAATGCGCCGTGAAAACTCATTCCCGGCCTGATCATGACGCGGCCCCTGAACGCCGCCGCCGCCGCGCTGCAACCGGGCGCCAAGGATTTTTTCCCCGCATCTTGTTTAACGGCGCCGCTGCGCGGCGAGTCTTTCTTGATGCTCCTCGCGCAGCAAAAAATCCTGTCGGCCCGGTCCTCCGCTTCGCTGCGGCCCGCCAAAGAGAAGAGGGCGGGTGCGGGCGTCGGCGGCGGCGTTCTTTCCGGTTCGCGTCAGGCCGGGGAATGGTCTCCGGCCGCAGCATAAGGAGACGAAAAGATGGCCCAATCGATCGGAACCGTGAAGAAGCGCGAGGATGGCGGCTTTGAGGGAACGCTCGCGATGATGACGCTGAATACGAAGATCAGCATCGTCCCGAACGAGACTAAGGAGAACGACCGCCAGCCCGACTTCCGCATCTATGCGGCGAAGGGCAACGAGATCGGCGGCGGGTGGAACCGGGTCGGCAAGAATTCCGGCAAGCCCTATGTCTCGATCACCCTCGCGCATCCCGCCTTCGGCGAGAAACGCGTCTTCGCCAATCTCGCTCGCGCCGCCGGGGAAGACGAGGAAACCCTCGCGATCCTCTGGAACCCGCGCGACTAGGCGGAAACCATCCGGAACACTCGCCCGCGCGCGGCATCCCGCGCGGGGGTTTTTCTGTCTCACCGACCCAAAAAACTGCAGCGCATCCGCGCGACCCGCCGCGCCCGTCTCAATCGTTAAGATCAATGGTTATCGGCACGAATGCTGCACGGAATTCGCCGAGTGGGACGGATCACGCCGGGGGGCGACATGGGGTGCATTCTCAATTATTGCAGCAGCCACATTCCGGCTGATCTCCTGGTCGTTGCCTATTACGGGACGTTCGTCCTGGTCGCGGTCGGGCTCTCCTATCTCGCGGAATCGAAAGACATAAGGACGGCGGCGAGCCTCATCGGCATGGGCTGGGTCTTCGGCATCTTCTCGTTCTTCTATCTCAATACTGAAGGATATTTCCTGGTCGCGGTCATGTATGACACGATCATCGCCTATCATTTCTGGCGGATGGCCAAGGTCTCGATATTCCCGGCGCCGCTTTGCATTCTCCTTCTTTTCGAAATCACTTTCCTTGTCTTCTCGCAATCGGTCGGGCTTTCGACCTATGCGACGCTGTTCGTCGCCAATCGCCTCTTCGAGATTGTGCTTTTGTATCTCATCGGCTGCTCGCTCTTCCGCATTCACATCCTTCGCCTGCAGCGAAAATCGAAAGAGCCGATCACCGACTGGCGGGTCAGATTC
>JAGRED010000236.1 GCA_020446725.1 Parvularculaceae bacterium
CAGATCGACAGCGACAAGGTCGTCATTGGCGATCGCGCGATTGCGACGCATGTCGATCAGGTTATCGCCCTCGGCCGCGCCGTTATCGACGGACTGATGGACGGCGGCGCGCTTCCCGTCATCAAGCATTTGCCGGGGCACGGCCGCGCGACGGTCGACAGCCATTACGCTTTGCCGCGCGTCGTCGCTTCCGCGCGCGATTTGCGCGAGACCGACTTCGCTCCCTTCAAGGCGCTCCGCGACGCGCCGATCGGCATGACGGCGCATATCGTCTACGATGCGTTTGACGCAGAACGCTGCGGCACGATGTCGACGACGATCATCGCCGACGTCATTCGCGGCGAAATCGGGTTCGACGGTCTTCTTCTTTCTGACGATCTCAAAATGCAGGCGCTCGGCGGGCCGGTCGGCGAGCGCGTGAAAGGCGCGATCGAGGCCGGCGTCGATATCGCCTGCTGCTGCAATTTTTCTTTCAATGAGATGGCGGAGGCGACGGCCGCCGCACCTGTTCTGGCGGGCGAGGCGCTGGCGCGGGCCGATCGCGCGCTCGGCGCGGCGCGCGCGCCAGCCTTGCGGGCCGATACGGCGAAGGACTATGAGCGGCTGGCGGGCCTCATCAAGCCGGCGCTTGTCGCCTGACGCCGGCCCATAATCAGGCGCGAAAGTGGAAAAAGAGCGGGCGATGCGGGCGAGAATCGCCGTTTAGGTGGTCGGATGAGCGAGGAAGCGATGATGGCGGCGGATGAGGCGACAAGCGGCGAGGAGCCGTTCGACGCGCCTGTCCGTCACGCGCCGCCGCAGGAAGACGTCGACGCGCTCATCGTCAATCTCGACGTCTATGAAGGCCCGCTGCACGTCCTTCTCGATCTCGCGCGCACGCAGAAAGTCGACCTGCGCAAGATCTCGATGATCCGCCTTGTCGATCAGTATCTCGATTTCGTCGCCGCCGCGCGCGCGAAAAGTCTTGAACTCGCCGCCGATTATCTGGTGATGGCGTCCTGGCTCACTTATCTGAAGTCGAAAATCCTCATACCGACCGTCGATGACGGATCGGGCGAGCCGACAGCGGATGAAATGGCCGCGCGTCTCGCCTTCCAACTCCAGCGCCTCGAAGCGATGCGCAAGGCGTCGGAAACCCTTTTCAACCTGCCGCAATTCGGGCTGCAGTTTTTTCCGCGCGGTCTGCCCGAAGGGGTGCGTGTTCTCAAGACGCCGCTCTGGCAGGCCGAATTGTTCGAACTGCTTCAGGCTTATGCGCGCCAGCGCGTCGCCGCCGTCGACCGCACCTACAAGATCGAGGCGCCGAAGGTCTTCACGATCGAGGATGCGCGCGCGCGGATCCAGAGAATGCTCGGCGCGATCCCGGAATGGACGGAACTGACGAAAGTCTCGCCGTCGAAAGGCGTTGACGCGCCGGCCGCTTCGGTCGTTGCGAGCTCGTTCAACGCCGCGCTCGAATTCGCCAAGAACGGCGCGCTCGAAATCCGCCAGCTCGCGCATTTTGAACCGATTTACGTGCGTCAGCGTCGCGACGCGGCCGTCAAGCCGCCCGAGGCGACGTCGGAAATGGCGCCGGAACCCACGCCGGAACCGACGGCGGAACCCACGGAGGTCAGCAATGGCTCCAACTGACGAGAATAGTTTTGACGATGGGCGCGCCCGCAATTTCGACGCCATGGATGTTCGCGAGACGCAGGAAGCGCTTGCGGAGGAACTGGAAGCGATGATCGAGGACGATACGCAGGATACCGATCCGTCAGCGGACGAAGCGGATGCGGAAGCAAAGCTTGAGCAGGACGCGTCCGACGCCGTCTGGTCGGCCGCGCAGATGGCCGAACATCTGCGCATGGCCGAGGCGCTTCTTTTCGCCGCCGTTGAACCGCTTGATGAAGAGGCGATCGCCGCGCGCCTTCCTGCGGGCGCCGATATTCCAACGCTCATCGAAACGCTGACGCTGCAATATGAAAAC
>JAGRED010000237.1 GCA_020446725.1 Parvularculaceae bacterium
ACTGCGCCAGATGTCGCCGATGTCGGCGGAATCGACGGTCGTCCGGAACTATCTCGACTGGCTGTTGTCGATTCCGTGGAACAACAAGTCGAAGATCAAACAGGATCTCGACAAGGCGCAGGCGATCCTCGACGCCGACCATTACGGCCTCGACAAGGTCAAGGAACGCATCCTTGAATATCTCGCCGTCCAGAAACGCATGGGAACCCTCAAAGGTCCGATCCTGTGCCTCGTCGGCCCGCCGGGCGTCGGCAAGACCTCGCTTGGAAAATCGATCGCGCAGGCGACGGGACGCGAATTCGTTCGCGTATCTCTCGGCGGCGTGCGCGATGAGGCGGAAATTCGCGGTCACCGTCGCACCTATATCGGCTCGATGCCGGGCAAGATCGTTCAGTCGATGAAGAAGGCGAAAAAGTCGAACCCGCTTTTCCTCCTCGATGAGATCGACAAGATGGGTCAGGATTTCCGCGGCGATCCGTCATCGGCGTTGCTTGAGGTTCTAGACCCGGAACAGAATTCGACTTTCAACGACCACTATCTTGAAGTCGATTACGATCTCTCCGACGTTCTGTTCATCACGACGGCGAACAGTCTCAACATGCCCCAGCCCTTGCTTGACCGGATGGAGACCATCCGCATTCCGGGGTATACGGAAGATGAAAAGCGTGAGATTGCGCGCCGCCACCTCATCCCGAAACTGATGAAGGACCACGGGCTGAAGGCGTCGGAATGGAAAATCACCGATGACGGCTTGATGGAGCTCATCCGCCGCTACACGCGTGAGGCGGGGGTGAGAAACCTTGAGCGCGAACTTGCGCGCCTCGCCCGCAAGGCGGTGCGCGACATCGAGACTGGCAAGGCGAAGAAGGTCGAGGTGACGGAAAAGAACCTCGCCGATTACGCGGGCGTGCCGAAATATCGCTATGGCGAGATCGACGGCGAGGATCGCGTCGGCGTCGTCACCGGCCTCGCCTGGACGTCGGTCGGCGGCGACATTCTCACCATCGAAGCGGTCAAGATGCCGGGAAAGGGGCGCATGACCCCGACCGGCAATTTGAAAGAGGTGATGAAGGAATCGGTTTCGGCGGCGTCATCCTATGTCCGGAGCCGTTCGGCGGATTTCGGCATTGAGCCGCCAGTCTTCGACAAGACCGACATCCACATCCACGTGCCGGAAGGCGCAACGCCCAAGGACGGTCCCTCGGCCGGCGTCGCCATGGCGACTGCGATCGTGTCGGTCCTGACCGGCGTGCCGATCCACAAGGATATCGCCATGACGGGCGAGATCTCCCTGCGCGGGCGGGTGCTGGCGATCGGCGGCCTGAAGGAAAAACTCCTCGCGGCGCTCCGGGCCGGCATCAAGACGGTCCTCATTCCGCAGGAAAACGAAAAGGATCTCGCCGAGATTCCCGACAATGTGAAAGAGGGTTTGAAGATCATCCCGGTCGGCCGGGTCGATGAAGTTCTCGCCCACGCCCTGACGCAAAAACTCACGGCCATCGACTGGTCCGAACCGGTCGCGCCCCCGCCGGGCGCGGATGTCGAGGGCGGTGAAAGCGTCGTGACGCACTAGCGCCCGAGAAGGCCCTTAAAAAGAAAACGCGGCGCTTCAGCGCCGCGTTTTTGTCTTCAAAATCCGCTGCTTGCTCAGCCGACGGTAGCGATCGCCGCCGGCACGGCCACGACGATCGCGCCGATCGCCATCGCCAGATAGAAAAGACCGCGCAGAAGGCCATTAAGG
>JAGRED010000238.1 GCA_020446725.1 Parvularculaceae bacterium
CCCGCTGCTTGAAGACGCCGCCGCCTAAAGGCATGCGCCGTATAGATCGCATTGAAGGAAGACGAAGCACAACATCAGCATCGCCAGCGCGAAGATGAGCGATGCGATGCTGAAAAAAGTCCGCTTGAAGGTCAGACCGATCCTGGCGAGCGCAATAAGGATCAGCACGATCTGCAGGACGAAAACGGCGGCGAGCGCATTGAATGCAACGGTTTGGTTGGGATCGGCGCTGACGAAATCGACAAGCCCCGTCGCGCTCATCATATGAAGGATGAGCGCGCCGGCCGATTGCCCGAGGACTGCGAACAAAAGCGCGATACGAAAGAAAGAGACGTGTCGCGCCATGAATTCGCGCAATGGCCCCGCCGGTCGGCCGGCCGTTACAGTCTGATCCGTCACAGGATTTCCCTCCTGGCGGCTCGTGAGCCCTCGCGCATAAAACCATGCGTGGTGGGATACTACAAGAACGACGCCCGCCGGTGATCGCTCGGCGAAAGGCGATCATCGCCGGGAAAGGCGTCAGTAAACGCGCTTCTTCGGCTCGATATAGGTGATTTCTTCCGTCAGCGTATAGGTGTGAACCGGGCGATAATCGAGCGTCACCTTGCCGTTCTGGAACCAGGCTGCGGTGTGCTTCATCCAGTTGGCGTCGTCGCGATCCGGAAAGTCTTCGCGTGCGTGTGCGCCGCGGCTTTCCTTGCGGTTCGCCGCGCCTTCCATCGTCACCATCGCTTGCGAGATGAGATTGTCGAATTCGAGCGTTTCAACGAGATCGGTGTTCCATACCATCGTGCGGTCGGCGACGGAGATATCCGGAAGTCCGTCATGTACTTCGCGAATCAGCTTGCGGCCTTCTTCAAGCACCTCGCCGGTGCGGAATACGGCGCAATTGTTCTGCATCACGCGCTGCATGCGTCCGCGCAGCTTCGCGGTCGGCGTTCCCCCCTTCGCATGGCGGAAGTGGTCGAGGCGCGCGAGCGCTTCATCGCCTGCGCCTTTCGGAAGAGGTCGCGCCGGTTCGCCCGCCTTGACGACTTCGCCGCAGCGAAGGCCGGCGGCGCGGCCGAAAACGACAAGATCGATGAGCGAATTTGAGCCGAGCCGGTTGGCCCCGTGTACGGAAACGCAAGCCGCCTCGCCGATCGCCATCAGGCCGGGAACGACCACGTCCGCACTGTCGCCGCGTTTCGTCACGACTTCGCCATGATAATTCGTCGGCACGCCGCCCATATTGTAGTGAACGGTCGGCAGCACGGGGATCGGCTCTTTTGTGACGTCGACGCCCGCGAAAATGCGCGCCGATTCCGAAATGCCCGGCAGGCGCTCATGAATGATCTTCGGGTCGAGATGGTTGAGGTTCAAGTGGATGTGGTCCTTATGCGGACCGACGCCGCGCCCTTCCCGGATCTCAATCGTCATTGCGCGTGAGACAACATCGCGCGAGGCGAGGTCCTTCGCTGACGGCGCATAGCGTTCCATGAAACGCTCGCCTTCGGAATTGGTGAGATAGCCGCCTTCGCCGCGCACGCCCTCGGTGATGAGGACGCCTGCGCCGTAAATGCCGGTCGGGTGGAATTGCACGAATTCCATGTCCTGCAGCGGCAGCCCCGCGCGCAGGACCATTGCGTTGCCGTCGCCGGTGCAGGTGTGCGCCGAAGTGCAGGAGAAAAAGACGCGGCCGTAGCCGCCCGTCGCGAGCGCCACCATCTTCGCGTTGAAGCGATGGATCGTCCCGTCGTCGAGGCGCCAAGCCAACAGGCCGCGGCATGCGCCGTCATCATCCATGATGAGATCGAGCGCGAAATATTCGATGAAGAACTTGGCGTTCTGCTTGACCGACTGGCCGTAAAGCGTGTGCAGCATCGCATGACCGGTGCGGTCGGCCGCCGCGCAGGTGCGCTGGATCGGTCCTTCGCCGAAATTGCGCGTCATGCCGCCAAATGCGCGTTGATAGATCTTGCCCTCTTCGGTGCGGCTGAAGGGAACGCCCCAA
>JAGRED010000239.1 GCA_020446725.1 Parvularculaceae bacterium
CCGACGCGCATCAGGCGTCAAGCGCCGCATGATGCGGTCACGCCGCTTCCATTTCAACGCAGATCGCTTCCGCGTCCTGCGCGCTCAAAGGTTCATTCAGCAGCGCGCAATGATGCGCGCCGGCGCCGCGCCGGAAATGACGGCAGGTCTTGCAAGGGCCGAACGGCTTGCCGCCGCGCGGCGCAAGCGCGCGCCGCAGGGCGCCTTCAAGCGTCGCCGAGACCAGCGCCGCATCGCCCGTCTCGTCAATGTCGCGCGCAAGCGCGGCCTCCGGGTCGTCGTCGAGAAGCGCGCGTCCGCCATCCGTCAGCGCAAGCGACTGCGAGCGGGCGTCCTTTACACTACGGGTCTTTTCAATGAGACCCTTTCCCTCCAGCGCGATCAGCGTCTGGGAAACGGTGCCGCGCGTTGCGTTGAGAAAGTCGGCGAGCGCCGCGGGGGTTCTCGAGAAGCGGTTGGCGCGGGCGATATAGCGCAGCGCCTCCCACTGCACGGGGTTGAGCCCGCCTTCAAACCCGGCCGCGCGCTGCAGCCTGGCGAGGCGTTCTACCAGATGGGCGGCGCGCCAGGCGGCGAAAGACGCCCTCATCCTGCTCTTGCTCACCGGCGGCCCTCTCAACTACTATCGACTCGTTACTATTGCTGTTCGTCCCAGCCGCAACAGGTTTGAGGATCGCCGTGCCCGTTCTGCGCCCCGCCCCCGACTGGACCGTTTCAGGCTGGCTGAACGCCGCAGGGCCGATCGCGCTTGAAGATTTCAAGGGGCGCGTCATCTTCGCGCTCGCCTTCCAGATGCTCTGCCCCGGCTGCGCGACGCACGCGCTGCCGCAGGCGTTGCGCGTGCGTGCGGCATTCGCCGAGGACGAACTCGTTGTCATCGGCCTTCACACCGTCTTCGAGCACCATGAAGCGCAAGGCTCGAATGAAGCGCTCGGCGCCTTCCTGCATGAATACAAGATCCGATTTCCCGTCGCGATCGACGCGGCCTCTGACGATGGCGGCATTCCGCAGACCATGCGCGCCTATGACATGCAGGGAACGCCGACGACGATCCTTATCGACCGCGCGGGAAACCGCCGCCTGCAACGCTTCGGCCATATCGACGATCTTTCGCTCGGCGCGATGATCGGGACGCTGTTGGCGGAGGCCGGCGACTGAGCCCCCCCCTCACGCAGCCCTCCCCGCTTATCACGCTTCCTTGAGGGGGCGGATCTGCGCTTGAAACTGTACCGATCGTTCGGTACATGGCGACTTGTCAAAACGCGACGCCGCCCGACGAGACCCGCCAGGCGCCGAAACAAAGGAAAAGAAAATGTCACGCATCCCCACCCCCGCTTCGATCGACGCCGCGCCGGCGAAAGCGCAGCCGCTCCTTGACGCCGTCAAGGCGAAGCTCGGCAAGGCGCCGAACCTTTATCTGCTGACCGCGGCGAGCCCCGCCGCGCTTGAAGGCCTTCTGTCGCTTTCCGGCGCGCTCGGCCAGGGCGCGCTCGACGCGGCGACCCGCGAGCGCATCGCGCTCGCGATCGCGAACGTCAACGGCTGCGATTATTGTAACTCGGCGCACACTTTCCTCGCTAAAAACGTCGCCAAGCTGTCGGATGAGGAAATCGAGAAGAACCGTGAAGGCCGCTCGGGCGATGTCAGGGCCGACGTCGCCGTCGCGCTCGCCCGCAAGATCGCCTTCAATCGCGGCGACGTGACGGACGGCGAGATCGCGCGTGCGAAAGGCGCTGGTCTTTCCGACGCCGAACTCGTCGAGATCGTCGCGCATGTCGCGCTCAATACGTTCACGAACTATCTGAACGAAGTCTTCAAGACGCCGGTTGATTTTCCGGCCGTCGCCGCAGCCAAGCGCGCCGCCTAACAGTCGCCCAAGGCGAGCGCTCCCCTCCCCCAAGAGCGTTCGCGCCGCCGGCGCGCGCCGCCCTCTCTCTCCTTTGAGGCGCGCGCCGGCGGAATATTTATTATTTGGAGTGCGATCATGACCGCAGACGAGACCCGCCCGCCCTTGCCGCCATTCACCGAAGAGGCCGCACGCGAAAAAGTTCGCAAGGCCGAAGATGCGTGGAACACGCGTGATGCGAAACGCGTTTCGCTCGCCTATACGCCGGACAGCGTGTGGCGAAACCGGTCTGAATTTCTCGTCGGCCGCCCGGATATCGAAAAGTTTTTGACGCGCAAATGGGCGCGCGAATTCGGCTACCGCCTGATCAAGGAATTATGGGCGTTTCGCGACAACCGCATCGCCGTTCGCTTCGCCTATGAATATCGCGATGAAAACGATCAATGGTTCCGCGCCTATGGCAACGAAAATTGGGAATTCGCGCCGAACGGGCTGATGGCGCGCCGCATCGCCTCGATCAACGATCTCGCCATCGCCGAAAAGAACCGCCTTTTTCACTGGCCGCGCGGCGAAACGGGCCGCCGGCCCGACGATCACGCCTCGCTTTCCGATCTCGGCCTTTGACGCGGCCCGCAAAGAACGCCAAGCAGTCATCATGAGCGCCCTCGCCGATAACGGAGCCCGCGAAGAGATCATCATCACGCTGTTCGATCTCTTTCGCCGCGGCGGCTACGATGCGGTGTCGATCGCCGACATTTCCGAAGCGACAGGGCTCGGCAAATCGAGCCTTTACTATCATTTTCCGGGCGGCAAGCCGGATATGGCCGAAGCGGTCGCCGATTTCGCGCGCGGCTACATGCGCGAAAAGATGTTCGCGCCGCTCGGCGCGCAAGGCCCGCTCGCCAGGAAGATCGCCGTCATGATGAAAACCGTCGCGACGATGTATGAAGGCGGCGGCGCGCCCTGTCTCATCGCCTCAATGATGATCTCGCCGACGGCGAGCCCGAAAGCGGTGAAAACGGTGAAAGCGATCATCGCCGACTGGATCGACGCGCTCGCCGGCGCCTTGCGCGCGGACGGCCTTTCATCGGCCGCGGCGAAACGGCGGGCGACCGCCGCCGTCATCGCCATTCAGGGGGCGCTCGTCGTTGCGCGCGCGGCCGGCGAGAAACAGATTTTTTCCGCCGCGCTCAAAGCCGCCGAGAAAGACCTCATCGATCAGCGGCGCGAATGAAAGGGGCGCCGCGAAGGCGGCGCATCTTCCTGAACGCGGCGAAACCTTCCAGAGCTTTCACGTTCCCGCCCCATAGCCGCCATGCTAAGGGCGTATCGACAGCGCCTGATTCCGCGAGGGAAAAATCCCGCGGGGAGATTTTGTGACCGACACGCCGGAAGACAAACCGCAAACGCCGCCCGAAACGACGACGCCGGCCGCCCGCGAAGAGACGGCTGAGGCGGCGGTTAATGCGCCCCTTGAGCCGACCGCTGCGGCGGCCGACGCGGGACGCAGCCTCGCAGAGGAATTTCGCGCCGCGGCGAAGGACCTCGCCGATCATCTGTCGACCCTGCCGAAGGCGGCGACCGCGCGCCTTCCCGCGCCGCGCCGGGTCGAAGCGCGCCGCGCCGCGTCCCCCCCGCCGCCAAAGGCGGCTGACATGACGACACCGCCAAAGGCGGATGAACCGCCGCCGGAACCCGCCCGGCCCGAGCCGCCGCTCGCCGCCATGCGCGCGGGCGGAAAGGCTGAGCCGCCGCCAGTCGAGACGCTGCCTGACGCCGCGGGCGCGCCGCCGATTATCGCCCGCCGTCTCGGCGGCGAGACGAAAGGCGATACGGGTGAGAAAAGTCCTCGCCCTTCGGCCGCCGAACGCGCAAAGGAACGACACAAGCTGAAGCCGCCGCGTATCGACGAATCCGGCGAGAAGAGAAAGATGCCCCGCCCGCTCCTGCGCGAATTCGGCTATCTCTGCGTGTCGCTGTTTTTTCTCGGCGCGATCGCGGGGCTTTCAGCGCTCTTTCTTTTCATCGCGCCCTGGCCGGAAGAAGGCGCCGACCTCTGGGCGGTTAACCGAACGCCGGCGATCGTCATCGAAGACCGGAACGGCGCCGAGCTTGCCGCGCGCGGCGCCCGCTATGGCGAGGCCGTCGCGGTCGATGAATTGCCGCCCTATCTTGTAAAAGCGTTTCTGGCGACCGAGGATCGCCGCTTTTACGAGCATCGCGGCGTCGATCTGCGCGGCACGACGCGCGCCTTCATCACCAACCTCAAATCGAAGGGCCGCGTCGAAGGCGGATCGACGATCACCCAGCAGCTGGCGAAGAATTTGTTCCTGTCGCCGGAACAGACCTATGTCCGCAAGGCGAAGGAAGCGATGCTCGCCTTCTGGCTTGAGGGTCGCTACTCGAAAGACCAGATTCTCTCGCTCTATCTCAATCGCATCTATTTCGGCGCCGGCGCCTATGGCGTCGAGAGCGCGGCGAAAACCTATTTCGACAAATCGGCGCGCGACGTTTCCCTGTCGGAAGCCGCGCTCCTCGCCGGCCTGCCGCAGGCGCCCTCAACGCTCGCGCCGACGCAAAACCCCTTGGGCGCACGCGAGCGCGCATTCGAAGTCATCGACAATATGCGCGAGACCGGCGACATCACCGAGTTTGAAGCGCGTGAGGCGCGCCGCGCGCCGCCGGTCATCGCATCGGGCGGCGATGATCGCGATATCGGTTGGTTCTTCGACTATGTCGCGGAACGCGCGCGCGGCCTCGCCGGCCCCGACGCGCCGCATGACATCGTCATCCGAACGACGCTCGACCGGAAACTGCAGCGCGATGCGGAAGCCGCCGTCAAATCGGTTCTCGATGTCGACGCGAAAGTCGCCGGCGCGCTTGAAGCGGCGATGATCGCCTATGACAATGACGGCGCGGTGCGCGCCATGGTCGGCGGGCGTTCCTATATCGAAAGCCAGTTCAACCGCGCGACGCAAGCCAAGCGCCAGCCTGGCTCCGCCTTCAAGCCGATCGTCTATGCGACCGGTTTCGAAAACGGGCTGACGCCGTCTTCGCGTTTCGTCGACCAGCCGATCGACATCGCCGGCTGGAAGCCGACCAATTACGACAATAATTATCGCGGGCCGATGCGCCTGTCGGAAGCGGTCGCGAAATCGATCAACACGATCGCGGTGCAGGTGTCGGAAAAAATCGGCCGCAAGAAAGTCATCGAGATGGCGCGCCGTCTCGGCATCTCGTCGGACATTCCCGAAGGCGAGGCCGGCATCGCGCTTGGCGGTTTTTCAGCGACGCTTGAGGAGCTTACCGCCGCCTATATTCCGTTTGCGGATGGCGGGCTCGGCGTCGTTCCCTACGCCGTCACAGAAATCGCCGACGGGCGCGGCAATGTACTCTACAAGCGGCCGAAGCCGAATGCGCGACGCATCATGGAGCCGCAAGTCGCCAAGGACGTGACGCATGTTCTCTATCAGGTGATGACGACCGGCACCGGGCGCGGCGCCAATCTCGGCAATCGGCAGGCCGCCGGCAAGACCGGCACGACGAATGATTGGCGCGACGCCTGGTTCATCGGTTACACCGCGCAGATGACGGCGGGCGTCTGGGTCGGCAATGACGGCTATCAGCCGATGGACAAGGTGACCGGCGGCGCCATTCCGGCGCGGATCTGGAAAAACTTCATGCTCGCCGCGCATGCGGACCTGCCGAAGAAATCGCTCGACGGCGCCTATCCGGCCGTCACCTATTCCGAGGAAGGACGCCTCCTGAGTTTCTATGAGGATGTCGCCGGCGCCTTGCGGCGCGTCCGGCGCGACGGAAACGAAGACCGCGGCATGCGGCGGCGTTAGGGCGTTCGGCTGACCGCGCCAGGGTTTGCGGCGGCCTTTCCAAATTGACATTCGGCGCCCGCGCCTCGCCGCAATCGCAACACATTATGAACCAATCTCCCTGAGACTTCTCGTCTGTAGTCAGCCCCATGGGGTAAAGGCGCATGGCCACCCGCGTTCAGCCGCGTTCGGCGCAGAAGAAATCCGCAAAGCCCGCCCGGGCGATCCTCAAGGACCCGGTGCCCTGCTGCAGGGAGGCCGCGCGCGCTGTCGCGCCCTGCGGCGAATATGAGATCGAGCGCATGGACGCCGCCTGCGGCAAGGGCCTTGTCGGCCTTTGCTCCTGCGCGACGCAAAACCGCTTCACGCTCTCGTTCGACGCGTTCCTCCAGCATCTTAATGAAGGCCGCATCGCGCTGACGCATAGCTGACCGCGCGGTCCGGCGGCCGCGGCGCGCGACCTTGCGCAAGGCGCGGAAAACAGGGCGCTTTCCCCGATCGATCGGCATTAGACGCGCCGGCGCGCCCCGCGCGCCTTGCATCAACTCCGTATCCGTCGCATCGTCCCCGGATCGTCAGGCGCACGCCCGATGATCCGGACGGCGCGTCAGAACGCCGAGGGGGCGGAGGATCCATCACGCACGCTTTCCCAACCGAAACGTTCCGATACAAGGCGTTCATCAGCTATAGCTGGGCCGATCGGAAATGGGGCGAATGGCTTCATTCGGCGCTGGAGACCTATCGCGCACCGAAAACCCTCAATGACGGCAAAGGCGGCGCGCGCCTTCATCCGATTTTCAAGGATCGCGAGGAAGAAGCCGCCGGCCATTCGATCGGCGCCGCGATTGAAGCGGCGATGGGAAGTTCCGAATTCCTGATTGTCGTCTGCTCGCCGCGTTCGGCGAAATCGCAATGGGTCAACCGCGAAGTCGCGTGGTTCAAGACGCATCGCGACCCGGCCAACATTCTCACGGTCATCGTCGACGGCGAACCGATGGCGTCGCTGACGCCGGGGCGCGAGGCGGAAGAATGTTTCCCGAAGGCGCTTCTCTATAAGGTCGACGCCGACCTTCAGCCGACAACGGCGATGGAGGACGCCCCGCTCGCCGCCGACGCGCGCGAAACCGGCGACGGCCGGCGCGGCGCGAAACTGAAACTCGCCTCAGCGATGCTCGGCGTCGGCTTCGACGCGTTGCAAAGGCGCGATGACCGGCGCCGCGCGCAAAGACGGCGCATCGTCATGGGCGCGATGGCGGCCTTGATCGCACTGCTCGGCGGTTTGACGATCTTCGCCTTCAATCAGCGCAACGCGGCGATCGCGGCGCGCAATGAGGCGGTCGTCGCCAGAAACGATGCGCGGTTCCAGCGCGACGAGGCGCAAAGCCTTGTCGAATTCATGTTGACGGATCTGCGCCAGCGCCTCGACGCGGTCGGACGGCTCGACATCCTCGACGCCGTCGCAGAGCGTCTCAACGAAAGCTACGCCAAGCAGGATTTGACAAAGCTCGACGCCGACGCGCTCGGGCGCCGTGCGCGCGTGCAATTGCTGCTCGGCGAGGTCGACAA
>JAGRED010000240.1 GCA_020446725.1 Parvularculaceae bacterium
CGGCGATCGAGGCGGAAGCGCAGGCGCAGGCGATCTGCATGAAGACGAACGACTTCAAGCGCGCCTATGACGCCTTCGTCGCAAAAGAAAAACCCGTATTCGGGGGCGACTGATGACTGACCGTTCCTTTCTCGACTGGCCGTTTTTCGATGCCGCTCACAAGGACCTCGCCTTGCGACTCGACGACTGGGCGGCGGCCAATTTGCCGGCGATCGTCGATGCTCCCGGCGCGCATGACGATGTCGATGCGACATGCCGCGCACTCGTCAAGGCGCTAGGAAGAGACGGCTGGCTGAAATATTGCGTGCCGCAGGAATTCGGCGGCGCGTTGAAATCGCTCGACGTTCGTTCCCTGTCGATCATTCGAGAAACGCTGGCGCGCCATTCGGGCCTCGCCGATTTCGCCTTCGCGATGCAGGGCCTTGGTTCAGGCGCGATCTCTACCTTCGGATCGGACACGCTCAAGAAAAAATATCTTCCCGCCGTCGCCGCCGGCGAGAAAATCGCCGCCTTCGCGCTTTCGGAAGAAAACGCCGGCTCCGATGTCGTCGCCATGACGACTTCGCTTAAGAAGACGCCGACAGGCTATGCGGCCAATGGCGAGAAAACCTGGATATCCAACGGCGGCATCGCCGATTTCTATACGCTGTTCGCGCGCACCGGCGAAGGAACGAAAGGCGTTTCGGCGGTCGTGCTCGACGCCGATATCAGCGGCTTTTCCGTCGCGGAACGGATCGACGTCATCGCGCCGCATCCGCTTGGACGGCTTCGCTTCAGGGATTGCGCCGTGCCGGCGGACCACCTCATCGGCGCGGAAGGCGACGGGCTCAAAATCGCGCTCGGCACGCTCGATATTTTCAGAACCACCGTCGGCGCCGCCGCGCTAGGGTTTGCGCGCCGCGCGCTCGATGAAGCCTCGAAACGCGCGACGACGCGGCCGATGTTCGGCGCGACGCTCGCCGACCAGCCGATCGCGCAGGGACTGCTCGCGGAAATGGCGCTCGACATCGACGCCGCCGCTCTCCTTATCTACCGCTCGGCCTGGACGAAGGACGTAAAGAAAACGCGCGTCACGCGCGAGGCCGCAATGGCGAAACTCTACGCAACGGACCAGGCGCAGGCCGTCATCGACAAGGCGGTGCAGCTTCATGGCGGGCTCGGCGTCAAGAAGGGCTCGAAGGTCGAGGAGCTTTACCGCGAGGTCAGAGCGCTGCGCATTTATGAAGGCGCTTCAGAAGTGCAGAAGGTCGTCATCGCGCGCCAGCATCTTCAAAATTTCATCGGAGGGGCCGAATGAAGCGCGAAATCTTGCAACCTGACGGCTGGCCGCGTCCGAAAGGCTACGCCAATGGCATCGCCGCGACGGGCCGCATGGTGTTCACCGCCGGCGTCGTCGGCTGGAACGAGGAAGAAAAATTCGTCGCAAAGGATTTGGCGGGACAATTCCGTCAGGCGCTCATCAATACGCGCGCCATTCTCGCCGAAGGGGGCGCCGAGCCTTCCGACATCGTTCGCATGACCTGCTATGTGACCGACAAAAAGGAATATCTCGCGAGCGCAAAGGAAATCGGCGCCGCCTGGCGCGACATCCTTGGCAAGGTTTTTCCCTGCATGGCGTTAGTGCAGGTCGTCGCGCTTGTTGAAGACGAGGCGAAAATCGAAATCGAAACGACGGCGGTGACGGCATGAAAATCACAGTGATCGGCGGCGGCCCAGGCGGGCTTTACTTCGCGCTTTTGACCAAGAAGCGGATGAAAGACGCAATCATCGACGTTTATGAGCAAAACCGCGCCGACGACACGTTCGGCTTCGGCGTCGTCTTTTCCGACGAAACGCTCGACGAATTCCTGAGCCGCGATCCGCAATCCTATGAAATGATCAAGGATCATTTCGCCTATTGGCAGGATATCGTCATCGAGCATGAAGGCGCGCGCACGGTCGTCGGCGGCAACGGTTTCGCCGGTTGCTCAAGAAAGACGCTGCTCGAACTTCTGCAAAAGCGCTGCCGCGAGGAAGGCGTCAATCTTCATTTTGAGACGCATGTCGATCCGGCGACTTTCGAAGAGCGTTTCGCCGACAGCGACCTCATCCTCGTCGCCGACGGGGTGAACAGCCAGATTCGCAAAAAATACGAAACGGAACTCGGCGTCACGCTTGAAAACAAGCGCAACAAGTTCACCTGGATGGGTTCAACGCGCCCGCTTGACGCCTTCACCTTCTTCTTCCGCAAGACGGACAAGGGACATTTCTGCGCGCACACCTATCAATATGAGGAAGGCGCCTCGACCTGGGTCATCGAAACAACGCCGGAAACCTGGGACGCGTACGGCTTCGACAAGATGAGCGAGGAGGAAAGCGCCGCGACGCTTGAAGAAGTCTTCGCCGAAGAACTCGCCGGCCACAAATTGCAGACGAACCGCTCGATCTGGCGGAATTTTCCGAAAATCCAGTGCGCCAAATGGAGCGTCGGCAATATCGTCATCCTCGGCGACTGCAAGGCGACGGCGCATTGGTCGATCGGGTCGGGCACCAAGCTCGCGATGGAATGCGCAATCGCGCTTTCAGACGCTGTCGTCGACAATGAGCCGAACGTGCCCGCCGCCCTCGCCCAATATGAAAAGGAGCGCCGCACGCCGGTTGAGGTCACGCAACACAATGCGGAAGTCTCGCTCCGGTGGTTCGAAGACATGCCGATGCACTGGGAGAAGGAACGCTATGAATTCGCCTTCTCGCTGATGTCGCGCGCGAAAGCGCTCACCTGGGACAATATCAAGCTGCGCGACGCCGCTTTTCTGGAGAAGGTCGAGGCGGAGTTTTACGACCGCTATGCGCGCCAGACCGGTCGCTCCGTTGCGCGCGAAAATCCGACGCCGATGTTCACGCCGTTATCGCTGCGCGGCCTCACCATCCCCAATCGCGTCGCCATGGCGCCGATGGCGCAATATTCCGCCGTCGACGGCGATCTCACCGACTGGCATTTCTCGCATTACGCGGCGCGCGCGTTCGGCGGCGCCGGCCTCATCTTCACCGAGATGACGTGCCCGACGCCTGATGCGCGCATCACGACGGCCTGCACGGGGCTCTGGTCGGACAGGCAGGAAATGGACTGGAAACGCCTTGTCAGCTTCATCCACGAAGCAACGCCGGCGAAAATCGCGCTGCAATTGGGCCACGCCGGACGAAAAGGGTCGACGAAGACGCCGGCCGAAGGAATGGACATGCCGATGGCTTCCGGCAACTGGCCGCTCTGGTCCGCATCGCCCATTCCCTACATCGAGGGCGTTTCGGCAACGCCCTCGGAAATCACCCGCGCCGAGATGGACAAGGTGCGCGACGCCTTGGTCGCCTCAGCGCGACGCAGCGCGCGCGCCGGTTTCGACATGCTCGAACTTCACTGCGCGCACGGCTATCTGCTGGCGAGCTTCCTCTCGCCGCTGACGAACCAACGCACGGACGAGTATGGCGGAGACGCGGCAGCCCGCGTCAGATTCCCGCTTGAAGTCTTCGAGGCGGTCCGCGCCGTCTGGCCGGAGGAGAGACCGATGTCGGTCCGCCTGTCCTGTTCCGACTGGGCGCCGGGCGGCGTCACGCTCGAAGACGTCGCCGTTTACGCGGAAGCCTTCAAAGCGGCGGGCGCCGATATCATTCACTGCTCGTCAGGCGAAACCGTCAAATGGCAAAAGCCTGTTTTCGGGCGCATGTGGCAAACGCCGTTCGCCGAATATGTAAAGCAACAGGCCGGCATTCCGACGATCGCCGTCGGCGACATCACTTTGCCCGAACAGGTCAACATGATTGTCGCCGCCGCGCGCGCCGACATGTGCGCGCTCGCGCGACCGCATTTGAACAATCCGTTTTTCACGCGCCAGGCCGCCGGCCATTACGGCGTCAAAAGCGTCGCCGGCGTAGCGATGGGCTGGCCGGGGCAGTTGAAGTCCGGCGAATACCAGCTCTATCGCGAGGCCGAAAAGGCGAACGAGAAAGCGCACGATCTCGCCATCAAGGCGCGCCCAAATCGCCGGCATTATCAGAAGGCGGAGGCTTAACGCGCCCAACGCGGCGCCAATGTCCGCCTTTTTCCGTCCGGCGCGAATTTGACGCCCGGCGCGTCAAGGTCGGCGCGATCCCAGAGCTGGCACGTCACCATCTTGTGCTTCTGGTCGAGCCCCTCGCAGTAATTTGAATATTTGCAGATATTGATCTCGTCGCCGCGACCGAGGCGCGCTTTTTCAAACCAGTCGGGATCAGCGAGCGCCTGACGCGCAAAGCCGATGATATCGGCTTTTCCTTCAGCGAGCAGCGTTTCAGCTTGCATGAAGTGATGCATGCCGCCGGCGACGACGATCGGCGTTTCACACCCTGCGGCGCGCACGGTTTTCATGATCGCCTCCGCCGGCGTGACATTGCGCCCGAAGGGACCGGCCTCATCGGAAATGATCTGCGGCATGCATTCATAGCCGCTCGGTCCCGTATAGGGGTAAATCGCCTCGCCGACTTTGGGGACAAGCGCATCCTCGAACTTGCCGCCCCGCGACAGGGAAATGAAATCCATTCCAGCGCGCGCGAATTCGGCTGCGAAAAAGGCGGCGTCATCGACCGTCGAGCCGCCATGAATGCAATCTTCAGACAGCATGCGGCACCCGACGACAAAGCCGTCGCTGACGGCGGTTCGCACCGCGCGAAAGGTTTCAAGCGGCAGGCGCAGGCGATTTTCGCGCGCGCCGCCATAGCCGTCATCGCGCGCATTCAGCGCCGAAAGGAACGACGCCATCGTATAGGCGTGCGCGTAATGGAGTTCGACGCCGTCGAATCCGGCCGCCTCGGCGCGCCGCGCCGCAGCGGCGAAAATCCCGGGCAGCGTTTTCGGCAGGTCGCGGATATGCGGCTGATCCATATCCGTCACCCGCTCGCGAAACCCGCGCATCAGGTTTTCAAATTCCCGCTCGTCCAGAACATCGCGCAATTCGTCATCGCTCATGTCAATCAGCCGGGCGCGTATCTCCTCATCGCTCTCGCCGCCGACCGCGTCGCGATGCGCATCCGTAATGCCCAGAAACCGGCGCAGGTATTTCTCGCGTTCCGGCCTTCTGCGGATCGCCAGAAAGTCGATGATCTGGATGAAGAGCCGCGTCTCGCCGCCGCTCGCGTCCCTCACCGCCTCAACAATACGCTTTAGTCCCGGAATGAACCGGTCATGACCGATGCGCAGCAGCGGGCCTGACGGCACGTCGCGAACGCCCGTCGCCTCGACGACGATCGCCCCGGGCCTTCCTTCCGCGAACCGCCGATACCAGTCCACGACATCATCCGTGACTTCGCCCTCTTCGGTCGCGCGCCAGGGCACCATCGCCGGCACCCATGTGCGTTCGCGCAGCGAAAGGCGTCCGATTTCGAGCAGCGAAAAAAGACGCGACTGCGCCGCCTCTTCCGCGGCGGGCCACGGCGCGGTCAATGTTTGATGGCGAATGCGTTGCGGCGGCTTCCACATGCCGCGTCAGAACCAGACGCTCGAACTCTCGAGCGGGCCTTCGCAATTGATGAGATCGGCTTTCTTGCGGCGGATCAGAAATGAATCGCCCTCGTCTATCAGGTCATGCGTATAGGCGCCGGCGAAACTGCGCTGATTATCGCGGCGATACTCGACCATCAGGAATCGCGAGTTGACGGAAAGGTCGTTTCCTTCACTCCTGCCGATCATGACATTGCTCACCAGATGCGCGGTCCGCGGAAAAGGATGCAATGACGGCGCAGCCGGGCTTTTGAAGCGGGCGATGCGCACCTTTCTCAACAGATCATTCTCATAGATGAGCGAGACGTGATTGACAGGATCGGGCTGGCCCGGCGTCGCCGGCGCCCAATATTCGCCGCCCTCGGCGAATAGCGCGTTCCATTCTTCCCAGCGCTGTTCGTCGAGCAGCCGCGCTTCGTGAAACAGAAACTGCGAGACGCGATGATGAAGCTCCAAATCAGCGGTCATCTCAACACGCCCCCTCGCTCATGTATTTCTTCC
This sequence comes from Parvularculaceae bacterium, assembly GCA_020446725.1. Taxonomy (GTDB): domain Bacteria; phylum Pseudomonadota; class Alphaproteobacteria; order Caulobacterales; family Parvularculaceae; genus Amphiplicatus. Next base: position 6,011 of record JAGRED010000240.1, read on the forward strand.
AGGCGCGATACTGATTACGGAAAGAGATGTCGCTCGATCCGCGCCCGTAGTAATGGCCGGGGGCGATCTCTTCATCCTTGCCGAAATCGCGATGCATGGTCACCCAGTCGTTCGCCTGAGTCTCAAGCCCGAGCTGCTGGCGGCGATATGACTCCTGATCGTCCGGTCCAACGAGGTTGGCCGACGAGTTGATCAGATTGCAGTAGAGTATGGATCGCTGCAGCAATTCCTCCGGCGCGCCTTTCAGGCGGAACGTCCACGACTCGATTATCGTCTTGTCGACAGCGACAGGCCGAACGACGCGCATCGTCTGGATAGCCCCCTTGATCGTCGCGCTTGGGTAGAAAATCGTGTTGTGACGATTGACGGAGAAGATTTCCTCCACGCGTTCCTTTCCATAGGCGGCTTCCATACGCTTGTTATATTCCGGCACTTCGGAATATTTCGCGTGAATAGACGTCTTGCCGCCGGAATAGCCATGCCCATGGTCGAAGGCGTGAACGCCCATATCATCGAAAAAGGAATATGACTCGGTGAAGGGCGCGATGATTTCGATCGCCGAAGGGACAGGTGCTTCAGCCGGAAGTTCCTTCTTGGCGACGACGCGCGCCGTCAGGCTTGAAGATTGATGCGCGACCATCGGGTGCATCATGTCGTTCAGGTTCTCGACAAAGAACTTCCAGTTGCAGTCGTGCTCATAGCGAAGGACGCCGCCCGTCACTTCAAGCTCGCCGTCCGGCGCGCGGTCGACCATATTGTCGATAGAGGAAGCGACGCCGCCGAGCCATGTCTTCAGATCCGGCGCGTCCGGCGAAAGGCTTGCGAAGACGAACCCGCGATAGCTTTCCGCGCGCGCCGCGCGCGACATGTTCGCTTCCTCGCCATCACGATTGAACCGCGTGTCGTCGTAGCCTTGCTCCAGCGGGATGCCGAGCAGCTTGCCGTCAAAATCGAAGCGCCATCCGTGATAGCAACAGCGCAGCTCCTTGAGCTTGCCGCAGCGGTCGCCGACAAGCAGCGCACCCTTGTGCGCGCAGCGATTGTAGAGGACGTAAAAATTTCCGTCGGCATGGCGCGTCAGGAGAACCGGCTGTTTGCCAATACTTGTCGCGTAATACTGACCCGGTTCTTTCACCTGGCTTTCATGCCCCACATAGATCCAGGTGCGATGCCAGATGCGCTCCATTTCAAGATCGAAGACCCGCGGATCGGTATAGACCGATCGATGGACGCGGTCCGGCTCGACAAGCGACGCGACATCCATCGTCGCAGGGCGGTTATCAATGAGCGTCGTCATATGCGCCTCCTTCAGATCACGACGGAACCGATGCTTGTCCCGCCGCAGACATAAAGCGTTTGACCGGTGACGAACCCCGCCTCCGGCGACAGAAAAAACGCGACCGCATGCGCGACATCATCCGGAACGCCGATACGTTTGACTGGAATCGCCTCCGCAAGCTTCGCCTTGCGCTCGCTTCCTTCCGGCACAATCTCATGAAACATGTCGGATTCGACCGGACCCGGCGCAACGCAGTTTGAGGTGATCCCGTGCGGGCCGAGTTCAAGCGCCCATGTGCGCAGCATGCCGATCATGCCGGCTTTTGTCGCGGAATAATTCGTGCGCGTTTGAAGTCCGAGCGCGCCGCGCGACGAAACGCCGACAATGCGGCCGAATTTCGCCGCCTTCATCGCCGGCAGCGCCGCCTTGACGAGCGTCAGCATGGCGCCGAGATGCAGCTCGGTCAGGTAGTCGAGATCCTCAAGCGTCGCCTCCTCAACCAAAGCCGGACGGATGACGCCGGAATTGTGGACGATGCGCAGGATTTGTTCACGCCCTGCGATCTCCGCCGCCGCATCCTGCGTTTCTTTCCGATCGGCGAGATCGGCCTTGACGAAGGAAAGTCGCTCATGAGCGAATTCCGGCGGCCGGCGCGCGATCGCGATGACGCGCGCACCCTCGGCGAGAAGCTTGCGGCTGACGCCGGCGCCGATGCCGGCGCCGCCGCCCGTTACGATCGTGACGCCTTCAGAGAGTTTCATTTTTCGACCATCGCGAGAACGCGCAAGGGGCTTCCCGAGCCGTGCTTGATCTTCAAGGGCGGCGAGACGATGAGCGCGCCGCGAGTGGGAAGCTGGTCAAGGTTCGTCAGGCATTGCAGGCCGTATTTTCCCGCGCCGTGCAGCAGCGTATGCGCCGGATATTGCGGTTCAAACGCAAACGCCTGCCCGGCGTCGGTGCCGATCGTCTCAACGCCGAAGCCGATTACGTCGCGCTCGATCATCAGCCTGACAGCGTCCGCATTCGGTCCGGGCGAATGCGCGCCGTCTTCCTTGAAGTTCAGATAGTCGCTCCAGGCGCGCTTCGACCAGTCCGTGCGGAAAAGAACCCACCAGCCTTCTGGGATCTCTCCATGTGTTTTTTCCCAGGCGCGGATATGCTCCGCGGTGAGAACGAAATCCGGATCGGCCGCGACTTCTTTCGTGAAATCGAGAACGCAGGCCGGACGAACGAAACCGTCGACGGCAATCGTATCGACGGACGAATTCGGGATATCCTTGCCGGTCACCCAGTGAATCGGGGCGTCGAAATGCGTGCCGGTGTGTTCGTTGCACGAGAAGTTGCGCCAGTACCAGGCCGGACCGCGATCGTCATAGCGTGAGACTTCCTCGATCTTGAACGGCGCGCACTGACCGAATTGATCGGGCAGGATCAGAACCGGAAAATCCGGATCAAGCGTATGCGTCAGGTCGATCGTCTTTATCGCGCCCGACATCATCGCCGCGCTGAACTTTTCAAGAACGGACATTCAACTCTCCTTTTCTGAAATCAATTCGGCAAGTTTTCGATCGTCTTCGTCCCCCGAAAGCGATTGCGCGATAAGCACGCCGCGCCCCTTGAAATCCCGGCGCGCTTCAAGGCGAACGGCGTCGCCCGGAGCGGCCGCGTCGCCAAGATGCGCATAGGCGACGGGACCCGCCTCAAGACGAACAATGGCGATGCGCCAGGGAAGACGGTCGCGAAAAAAATCCGCCATTGAAGCGTGGAGCATTGTCGAGGCGACGACGACGCCCGCCGGAGGGACTTCTTCCCATCGAAGCGCATCCGTCCAGCATTCGCCGCAAACATCGCGCGGCGGCCACTGGACCGCGCCGCAGGCCGCGCATTTCTGCAAGGAGAGCCCGCCGTCCGCCCGGCGCGAAAATTCCCGCATGGCGGCGCTCATCTCAACCATGAGCGCCTCCCGCCGTCAGTATGGCCGCGGCCGAACAAAGGCCGCGATCGAAATTGATCATGCCGAAACCGGATACGACGCCGGTTCTTGCGCCTTTGACCGGTGCGCCAAGCGTTTCACCCGTCAATTGCCGGATCGCCTCGACGAGACCGAGATATCCGCCGGCGGCGCCCGCTTGTCCGACCGACAATTGCCCGCCGGAGGTGTTGTGCGGAAAGGTTCCGTCGACGGTCAGCAAATGCGAACGAACGAACTCTTTCGCCTCCCCTTTCGCGCAGAACCCAAGGTCTTCAATCTGCATCATCGAGATGACGGGATAGTCGTCATAGGTCTGAAGAAAATCAACATCGTCCGGCCCGACGCCCGCCATCGACCAGAGTTCATCCTTGTCGACCGCCCAACCGCCGCGCAGCTGGACGTCGTCAGACGGGAAAGCGTTATGCCGTTCGATCATGGAGAGAATGCGCGCGAAGGGAAGTTTCATCGCTCGCGCCGTTTCCTCGCGCATGACGATGAAGCCGTCTGCGCCTGCGCAGGGCATGACGCAATCGAACAGATGCAAGGGTTCTGCGATTGCGCGCGCGCCGAGATAATCCTCCATCGTGAGCGGCTTCTTCATCAGCGCATGCGGAAATTTCAGTGCGTTCTCGCGCTGCGCAATGCAGAGCTTGCCGAAATCCTCCCGCGTCGCACCGTATTTTTCCATGTAGGCGGCGGTCATGAGTGCGAAACTCATATTCGGTCCGGCGGCGCCGTAAGAATAGGCGGCGTCCTGCGAGAAGCGTGAGAACGCCGAAACGAGATCGCCGA
>JAGRED010000241.1 GCA_020446725.1 Parvularculaceae bacterium
CAATTCCAGTCTTGGTTTGGCGAGGTCCTATCACGCCCCCCCCAAACAATCAGTAACGATAGGGCTTGTCACGATATTTTTTTGCAATGCATCATAATGGGCATCCGGCGTCATCTCGGTTATGGCGTGATGCTTGCCCGAACCGCTTGCGACGCTCGCGTGTCGCCAACGATCCAATGTGCAGGTGTGTCATGTCGAAACAGTTCGCCGCCTTTCATGTTTCCTGGCGCAACTCCCGTAAGAAGCCCATTCTGTTCGCCGGCGACGATGATCTTGGCCGGGCTGCGGCGGATGCGCTTGAAACCAAGCTCAATGAACTGGCTGAAGAGGGCTGGATTATTGATCGGGTGATCCCTGCCTATGGACTGACGCCGCGCCAGAGCGCCGCGTTTACAATCGTCGCCTTCAAATAACTTCCGGAGAATTCTTAATGACAATCCGCTCGGACGATGAGGCCCTTCTGGCCGGCATGTCGGCGCTTGCGCTCAAAGCCGGCGCGCTCGCTCTGTCGATCTATCAGGAGGAGTTCCTCGTCGAAGCCAAAGCTGACTCTTCTCCCGTTACCGAGGCCGACCGTCTCGGAGAAGAAATCATCCTGAACGGGCTCCGAAAACTGGCGCCGGGCATCCCGACGCTGGCGGAGGAAGCGGCCTCAGGCGGCGATATTCCCGAACTCGGCGAGGTCTTTTTTCTCGTTGATCCGCTCGACGGCACCAAGGAATTCATTTCGAAGACCGGCGAATTCACGGTCAACATCGCGCTTGTCAGAAACGGCAAACCCGTACTCGGCGTCGTCTATGCGCCGGCGATCGGCAAACTATACCAAGGCGTTGCAAAAAAAGGCGCGACGCTATCTGTGGTGGAGGCCGGCGTCGCAGGAAAACCGGCGCCGATTTCGGTGCGCAGAGCGCCGCTAAAAGGCCTTGTCGCCGTTGCAAGCCGGAGCCATCGATCGCCGGAAACGGACGCTTTCCTTTCAACGCTTAACGTCGCGGACTTCGCCGCCGCCGGATCCTCGTTGAAATTCTGCCTGATCGCTGAAGGCGCGGCGGACGTCTATCCGCGGCTCGGTCGGACGATGGAATGGGATACCGGCGCCGGTCAGGCGGTCCTTGAAGCTGCAGGCGGACGCGTTGTCGAATTCGGCGAAGAAACTCCGCTTCTTTATGGAAAGCGGACCCGAGGATTTGACAATCCCCATTTCATCGCCTGGGGCGCATGATTGTCAGTTTAAAGACAATTTAGGCGATCGCGCCGCTCATTCGGCTGCGATCCCTCGCCCCCGGTAAGGCGTCGCTAGACGCCATTTGCAAATCCCGCCGGCAGAATCACCCCGCGCCGCACCCAGACATCCCAGAGAGCGGTGCGCTCCACCATCTTGAATTCCGTATACAGGAGCGCTTCGGAGCGGCCCTTTGCGGCGGCTGTGGCTTCATCGAAATCGAGCCGGGGAACGAACACGACCTTCGCCTGACGGACCGCAGCGGGACCGTCTGCGCTGCAGGCGCGATTATCGGCGATGACGCAGGCGGTGTCGGCGCCGGTCAGGAAGGCGACGTCGAGACCGTCATTGGAAAGCCGGCGGGCGCGATCGGCCGCCTCAAGAAGGATCGCCGATTGATCGACCGGTCCGAGCGCGAAGAGCTCCCGCGCTTCGGGCGTTGAGAAGCGGCCTTCCTCAATCCAGCGCGCGATTGTCGGCCCGCCAGGCTGCACCAGGCCAAACGCCGTGCGAACGTCGCGCGGCGCACTCGCCGCCGTCTTGAATTGCAGGGCGAACTGCCCGGCCGACTGAGCGATGATCGCCGCCGTCCAGAACAATGTCATTGCGGCGACCGAACCGGCGACGGCGACAGACGCGCGGTCATGAAAGCGGAAGAGGCCGTCATAAAACGGCGATGCGACGGAAAGCGCGGCGATGGTCGCCGCGAGAGCAAATAGCGGCATCGGCTGAGCGCCGGCGATCCGCGCGGCGACAAGCGTGACGACGAGAAATACAGCCGCCGCAAGCCAGCCTTTGGCGTGCTCGCGGCCGCCGAAGATCGCCGCGGCGGCGATCGTGACGCCGGTCGTTACGGCGACGCCGGCCAATCCCCAGACGCTGCCGGCCGCCTTTTGCGCGACGGAGGAAAGCGCGCCGGACGCGGCCTCGGCGCGCGCCAGGTTAAGGCCTGGCGCGAGCGTTTCAGCCAGCCCGGCAAGGATTAGCGCGCCGCCGAGCGAGACGACGTAACGATCGAGCCCGCGACGCCCTGTCAGGAACGGACAGGCCGACAGGGCGAGAAACCCGAGAAGGGCGAATATCGGGTGCGACGTCCAGAGGACGAAAAGGATCGCGCCGCACAACGCGCCTTCGCTTCGCGCGCGGGCGGCGCCTTCATCAGCCGGCGCGCAAATGAGCGCCGTTGCGAGCGCGACAAAGAAGGCGAGGCTGATTTCCAGCGGCCCGGCGAAGGGCGCCGCGACGAACGCCGCAACCGCTGCGCTCAACAGAATGGACTGCGCGACCGGAAAACGCGCTGACGCAAAATAGGCGAGCGGCGAGACCGCGAGTATCGCCGCAAACGCTTTTGCCGCGAGATGAATGCGACCCGGCGAGTCGAAGAAGACGTCGGCGGCCATCAGCAGCGCGGCGTGGAACGGCGAATCTGCGGCGATCAGCGGCGCAGCCCTGGAAGCGACGGCGCGTGCGTTTGCAATCGGCGCGATGACGTCAACCGTCGGCGCAAGGCTGAGAAGGGCCGGCGAAAAGATCGCTGCGAGGACAAAAGGCGCGGCGGCGACCATCGACAAGATGAATACGAGGCCGGGATCCTGCCAGGAATAGAGGGCCATGGCTGCGGCGCGGGCGCGGGGCGCTGGTCGGCGCCACGCCGGATGCTCAAATTCATCATATTCGCCATATGCGTCGGTCATAGCCAGCTCACACCCGTCTGTCTCAAATCGGCGCCTGCGCGCCGACATGCGGCAGGCTTAACAATTGGTTTCGCAAGAGACGTTCCGGGCGGCTTTGACTTTTCGCCGACGCTGCTAAGTTCGCGCCCCATGCGCTCCCTGCTTCACATGCCCTTCGACCCCGGCAGCCGATTCATCAGGCTGATGCTGGCGGAAAAGGGCCTCGCGGCCAGGCTGGTTGAAACGCCCCCTTGGGCCGCCGGGAGCGAACTCGCGCCGCACAATCCCGCATTGACGATACCGGTGCTTATCGATGAGCCGCCGACGGGCGGCGAAATCCCAATCTCGCCCAGTTTCGCGATCGCCGACTATCTTGAGGAAGTTTACCGCGACCCGGCGCTCATGCCGTCGACATCGGCCGGCCGCGCCGAAGCGCGCCGCATTGGGCACTGGTTTGAGTCGAAATTCGAAAAGGAAGTTAACAGGCTGATTGTCCGGCGCCGTATCGACGGCCGTCAGCAGGGACGCAAATGGGGCGAGCCAGAACCGGTGCGCGACGCCGCCGACGCGCTCGCGTGGCATCTTGATTATATTTCCTTCCTGTTGGAGCGACGTCTGTTTCTCGCCGGCGACAGGCTGTCGATCGCCGATCTCGCGGCCGCCGCGCATTTTTCGGTAAATGACTATTTCGGGCTGATTCCGTGGAGCGATTTTCCTGAGGCGCGCGCATGGTACCAAAAAATGAAGTCGCGTCCTTCGATGCAACCCTTATTGAAGGAAAAGCTGGAAGGAACGCCGCCGGCGCCGCATTACGCCGATCTCGATTTCTAGATTTCGATGACGGCGAATCCGCGAAGCATTGCTGAGGAAATCAAATTCCGCGCCTTTGCGTCAGGCTTTGACGCCGTCGGCCTGACGCGGGCGGACGCAATTCCTGAAGCGGCCGGACGATTGCGTGAATTCCTTCAAAACGACTATCACGGCGACATGGGCTGGATGGCGGACCGCGCGGACGAGCGGGCGGATCCGAAGACCTTGTGGCCGGCGGCGCGCATGATCGTCATGCTCGGCCTGAATTACGGGCCGGAAGACGATCCTCTCGCGACCCTCGCGAACCCTCGGTCGGGATCGATCTCCGCCTACGCACGCAATCGCGACTATCACGACGTCGTCAAATCGAAGCTGAAGGCGCTCGCGCGTTCGATCGCATCGGACTTTGACTGCGAGGTCAAAGTCTTCGTCGATACGGCGCCCGTCATGGAAAAACCGCTGGCGGCTGCGGCGGGCGTCGGCTGGCAGGGAAAGCACACGAACCTCGTCAGCCGCAGTCACGGTTCGTGGCTCTTCCTCGGCGCCGTATTTACGACACTCGACCTTGATGAGATTGACGCCCCGGAGCGCGATCATTGCGGCGGCTGCACGCGATGCCTCGATATTTGTCCGACCGCCGCCTTCCCGGCGCCTTACAAACTCGATGCGCGCCGGTGCATTTCCTATCTTACGATCGAACACAAAGGCCCGATACCGCACGAATTTCGCGAAGCCATCGGCAACCGTATCTACGGATGCGATGACTGTCTAGCGGCGTGCCCGTGGAACAAATTCGCCAGCGCGGCGAGCGAGTTGAAGCTAAAGGCGCGCGAGGATCTTGCAGCGCCCGATCTCGCCGCGCTCGCCAAGCTTGATGATTCTGCCTTTCGCCAATTGTTTTCAGGCTCGCCCGTAAAACGGATCGGCCGCGACCGGTTTGTCCGGAATGTGCTAATCGCCATCGGGAATTCCCATGAGGAATGTCTCGCCGCCGTCGCCGAAGCACTCATCGATGATCCCTCGGCGCTGGTTCGAGGCGCCGCTGTCTGGGCGCTTTCAACGCTGCTTTCCAGGGATGAATTCTTACGCTTCAAAAACAACAACGCCGGTACCGAAACCGATCCCGGCGTTGTTGAGGAATGGCGGCGCGGCGATCAGACGTCGACGGTGACGGTGACCTGAGCCTTCGAAATGTCGCCGTTCGTATCCTGGACGAAATAGTAGAATACGTCCTGTCCCTTGAAGTTCGGGTCGGCGAAATAGGTGACGGTGCCGTCGCCATTGTCGACGACGTGGCTGCTTTGCGAGAAAATACCGTCAAGGTGGATCTTGTCGCCGTCCGGGTCCTTGTCATTGGCGAGAACGTCAATGACGACCGAATGCCCCTGTTTCACGTTGGCAATGTCGTTCACGGCCGTCGGCGCCTTGCTGTTCTGATTGAGAACGCCGTTATAGGCGGGCGTGATGCTTGTAAAACGCCCGGCCGACAGCACGTAGCTCGACGGAATCTCCACGAAAATGCCGACCTTGATGACGTCCGCCGTTGCGCGATCAGCGTAGTATTCCTCGATCAGCGCAACGCGGCGACCATCGGCGGTCGTCCAGAACCCGTTCTGCTCGATCGCCCCGCGCAGTTCTTTCGTCGTGATAAGATCAGGATCCCAGGCCTCATAACCGGCGGTCTTGCCGATTGAGTCCGTCTTCACGCCTTGCAGATCGAAGACGCCGTTTTTCTGGGTTATGTGGGTTTCGGCGTAGGAAGAACTATATGAAAGCCGTCCCGCCGTGAGATCGGCGGCGGTGAGGTGCCGGTCATTGGCGGTGACATTGGAATAATTTTGCGTCGCGCCGGTGATATTGACGTCAATATAGACATAGTCCCACCGATCGAGCGCATTCATGAAGCTCAGGCCGTTGACCGCGGTTTTGTGCTGGTAGACTCCAGTACTGAAACCCTCAATGTTCGCGCCGTTAACGACGACATCGAACACATGAACGCCAAGGCTGATGCCGGCGCCGTTCTGCAGCGGAATGCCCGCGCTGTCGGTTCCGACAACGTCGAGATTTCGAATGGTGTAATGCCCGGTATAGCCGAGGTGAACGCCTTTCAGCACTTCCCATGCGGTGAAATCATCGATGAGCGACCGCACGTCATGATCCTGACGCGGATTCGCTTTGACGACTTCCAGTCCTATCTGGCTCGCAATCGTCTCATTGTTAAGAAAGATCGAAATGTTCGGCATATTCGAGTTCACGCCTGACAAATAGCGCAGGCTGTCCGACATGCCGGACACGGACGGATCCACTGAGAGATTGTTGGGGTCGGTGCCGCGGTGGAAATAGGTGAACCCGGCGCCGGCTGGAACGCCGGCGGCGACGTTGTCGACCGCCTCGACCAGGCGCCCCTGGAACCAAAAACCGGTGCCCGTGCGGCCAAGATCAAAGGGGCCGACGTCAACCACTTTCGACGAGTGATTCATGCCGAGCGACTTGATGGCGATGTTGTGATCCCACCGGCCGGTCTCATTGCCGGTTTCCGCCACGAAAGCGGCGCCGAAGACATCATAGGCGGCGTTATTGGACAGAATCGCATTCGAGTCGTGATGCACGAAGCCCCAGCCCGGGGAGCCCCACACCGCATTGCCTTCAACGATGGCGGGGTGCGCCTGATCGGTGACGCCGGTGCGGTGTAGGTGGAAAGAGTAACGCCCTTGCACGTTTGAATCGGACGTGACGCTCGTAAGCTGCGAAACGTCAAAGGACCGCGCCGATTTGTCTGTGCGGCCAAGTTCGTCGAATGCGGCGTATTTCACAACGACATCGTCAGAATGCATCATCATGACATGGCCGCGCTCATGAACCGGCGTCGCCTGCCCGTTTTCGCTCTGGAAAACGACGTTGCGGGAGTAATTGGCGACATAGGCTTTCAGATCGGCGCGCGGCCCTTCGTGATCGTAGGCGAGCGCGCGATCGAGCGTGATGACGTTTCCGTTGATCGCCTTGATGATCAGTTCTTCATCCTGCGTTTGCGCCGTGACCGGCGCGCCTTTCGCCGTCCCCTTGATCGAAGCGAGATGGGTGCCGGTGAGAACGAGCTTGTCGCCGACCTGCCAGCCCGACGGAACGGTCTCGAGCGTCAGCGTATTATCGCCGTGCATCGGATCGACGGAGACTTTCAGGAAGGTGTCTTTTTGCGCGCCGTGAATGTCGACCGTGCCGTGGGAAATAAGACCGCGCGATAAAAGCAGCGGATCCCAGGCGACATCGATGGGTCCGTTGTCGGCGAATGAGATGACGGCGCTGACATTCGGATCGACCGGGTCGGTTTCCGTGCCGATTGTCAGTTTGCCGGTTCCCGTTACGACAAAGGTGTCGACTTCCATGAAGGTGTCGGTATGCGAGTCGAAAATCAGGTCGCCGTCGACCCGCACTGTAAAGATTGAGGCTGGGCTCTTGCCGTCATAATCGACAGTAACGCCCTGCGGGATCACGACGCGCGCGCCGTCGCCCGGGACCTGCCCGTTCGCCCATGTATTCGGATCGAACCACGAACCGTTATTGACGGCGACATGGGTCGCCGACGAAACCGGCACCAGGTTCATGGCCGCCATGTGTTCATGCTGTTTTGCGGGATCGTTGGGATGCGGGATGTTGGTCGCGCCAGTCGATCCGCCCGTCGTCGTCGTCGCATGCGTGTGTCCGCCGCCGGATGTCGGATCGGTCGAAGGAGTTGTCGGCGTTCCGCCGCCCGTATGCGTCGTATGATCGACCGGCGCATCAACCTGACCGCCGCCGACGACAACCGGCCCAGCGGTGTGATCGTCATGATCATCGTTCACGGTCGGGCTGGTCGCCGTCGCGTGGCCGTCATGATCGTCGATCGTGTTGCGATTGACGACGCGTCCGCGAGGAGAATCAAAAAGCGCGCTGGGGCTGCGCGCCAAATCCGCATCCGCGACAAGCGAGCTGAACGCTCTCAGTCCGGCTGTCGCTGTATGGCTCGAATGATCGCCGACGGATTGCGAGCCGGATTCGACGTGCGCGGCATGCGCGACGGAATCATCTGAAGCAATTTCGCTGTGGCCTCGGCAGAACCGCGCGTTCCGCAAGACCCAATAATCCTCGCGGCTTTTGTTGACGTCGTCTACAGCCGCCGCAGCTTCTTCCGCGAACTGGGCGCCCAAAAGCGCCGCGACGAGCGCAGAGCCGGCGACTTCTGAACGGCTCGCGGATTTGGGACTTTTACGACGAGTTTTCGTCACGCGGGCATTTGCCGACGGTTTAGCCGCCATAAGCAAATCATTAAGGCCGATTGAAGGTTCCGGGGCGGGAGAGAACGGGGAAACGGCGACGGACATGTTTTCGCTAAACCCTTGCTGATCACGGAGCTCGATAACGCCGGCGGCAAGGTCGAAAGCGCCATCTCCCCAGGCGCTCGCGCATCACCGCCATGGAGCAGTGAACATGGGATCAGCTAATTCGGCGCTGACAGGTTCGGAGAAACCCAATCGATCTGGTTAGCGGAATTTTAGTGAGGCATTGCGGCCCCGTAAGGATTGGCGGAAAACGCTTAAAATAAGCGGCCGCCAATGGTTAACGCGGCGCTCAGCGTTTCTTCGCTGATCTGTCGATTTTGCGGACCGCTCTCATCACCGGACGCGACAGCACCGGCGGCAAGAATTCATTGATCAGCTCGTTCCGCCTAACCTTCCAATCCGCAACGTCTTTTGTGCCCGGACGCGCCTTGAACTGGGTGGTCTTGGGTCGCGATGCGTCGTTCCAGGTGGCCGTGTAATAATAGAGGGCGATCGACCGTCGCGGCGCATTCAGCGGATGGTTAACGGGCCTCGGATGGCCGTGGAAACTTGTATCATTTGTAGAAAAAACGACGCAGCGTCCAAATTCGGGACTGACGGCCTGGACGCAGCTTGCCATTTTTTCATCCCAGAGTTCGAGGCCGCCGCCATATTCGAGCCGCCAATCCTTGTTGAGATAAATCAGGATATTGAGGCGGCGCTCCAGATTCATCGGCCTGTGCAGGTTGAAATCGGTGTGCACATCAAGATGACCGCCGGTCCGCGTCTCATGAAATCCGCCGCCGAGATAATAAGGGTCCGGGATCAGCCCCTTGATGCCGGAAAGGTTTTCCAGAAACTGGATGAATGGCCTTGAGTTCAGCGAATAGAAGAAGGCGCGGACGTCGGGGCTCAGATAATCCGGATTGTAGCTTGTCTTATAGCGTTCCTGGTTCCTGTCGAACGTCCGGCTGTCAGGATCGCGTTCGCTCGGGAACTGATCGAGACAAAGATCAAGAATTGACGGCGAGATGAAATCGTCAATCGCGATGTGAGGAAATGGCTCGGCGGAGCGATAGCGCTCCTGCAGCTCAAGCCCCTTCGTCTTCATGACCTCAGGGTCGAACAGACCATGCTCAAGGTCGACGATTTCAAGATAAGACACGACTTGATCCTCCGATCGCGATTCGCCGAAGCCTAGCATCTATCCGGACGCGCGCCGATGCGTGCAAATGAGGCGCCCTATTTATATTCGAGCAGCCCGGCGCGGCGTCCCATCAGCCGTCCCCAATGGTATCGCAGTACGCCGACCGCCTCCGGGAACTTGCCAAGCACGGTAAACAACGCCCATGGCGCCGCGTCGCCGCCAAGGCGCGCGCGCGCCGCAAGGTACAGGCGCGCAACCTGAAGCGGATAGATGCCAAGCCCGAAAGCCGCCCAAGGCGTCACAGCCAACGCAAGAAAGAAGGCGATCGGCGCCATCGCCGCCCAGATCACCGCGCGCCTTGTTTCGCCGCGCCAAATCCCGAAAGGCGATGCGCGGTGGAGATGCGCGATCTCGGCGAAGGCGTGACCTGCCCTGACCGACCGTCGCCACCACTGGCTGATTTTCGACATCGCCGCATCATGCGCCGTCATTTCCGCGTCAAGCCGCCAGATCTTCCAGCCCTGTTCACGCAAGCGAATGCAAAGTTCGGGTTCTTCCCCGGCGATCAGGCGCGGATCGTAAAGGCCGGCGTTATTGAGGGCGCGCGCGCGCATCAGCGCATCGCCGCCGCAGGCCAGCGCTTCGCCGACCGGCGTATTCCATTCGATATCGCAGAGACGATTGAATACGCTGGCCTCCGGGCGGCGCTCGCGGCGACGCCCGCAAACGACAGCGACGTCTGTATTATCGCCGAGAAAGGCCGCGGCAGCCGCAATCCATCCATCGCGCAGCTCGCAATCGCCGTCGATGACTTGCACAAATTCAGGGTCGGATTTTTCGAAAAGTCGCGAAATGCCCGCATTGCGCGCGCGCGCCGCGGTGAAGGGCGTCGACATGTCGAGCGAAACAATTTCCGCTTCAAAGGATTTTGCGATGGCGAGGCTGTCATCGGTCGAGCCGGAATCGACATAGACGACGACGCCCGGGCCGGCTTTCCTGAGAGAGGCGAGGCACGCCGCCAGTCTTTCGCCTTCGTTCCGCCCGATCGCAACATAGCCGATGCTGACAGTCATCGCTCGGCGCGGCCTTCTTCATCGCCGCGCTCGGTCCGCGTCCAGCGCTCAGCCGATTTGCGGCCTTCCTTGCCATAGACGCGAAGCTTGCTGACCAGATAGGCGCCGACCGCTCTTATTTTCGTGGCGGGCAGCGCCTCACGTCCGAAGCCAAACCATGCGAGCACGATCGCCGAAACCGTCAACATCAGCGACCAGACCACAAATGAGAGTGCGCCTCCGCCGCCGAGGAAGGCGGCGACGACCGCTGCGGGCAGAACGACGCCGATCATGGCCGCAAGAACCGTCAGAGGCGGAATGGCGAGATCGATCGCCAAAGCGAGCGCCTTCAAATCGCCTGCCAAACCGCGCAGAAGAAGCTTCGGCGCCGTTTGCGCCGCCATGCGAAGCGAGCCGTGCTCCCAGCGCGCGCGCTGCGTCGCAGCCCCGGCTTCCGATCGCGCAAGCTCGCTCGTCACCAACGCGCCGAGGTCAAGAAAAGGAGGCGCGCCTGCCTCAACGAATTTTACGGTCAAGGCGATGTCTTCAACGATTTCGCCGGACGCAAGGTTGATATCGCTGATAAGCCGCCAGGGAAACGCCATGCCAGAACCGGTAAGGCGCGTCACGCCGGCGATCCTTTGGAGCCCGCTCATCCGAACACGATTCATAAGAAGCCAGGCGAAGGCGGATACCGCCGATTTCGGCGCGGCGCCTTCCGGCGCATTCATGAGATAAAGCGCCTGCACCGGGCGTTGCATATAGGCGGCCCGTTCTGCGATGCGGGCGATCGCGCCAGGCGCCGGGCGGCAATCGGCGTCGATGAAAACGACCGTTTCCGGCGGATCGTTTCGCAAATGATCGACGCCGAACTGCAAGGCGTAACCTTTGCCGCAACGGGTCGCATCGTTTCGCTCAATCGCATCCGCGCCCGCCGGACGCGCCATCGCCGCCGTATCATCGCTGCAATTGTCAGCGACGACGATGATGCGATCGACCGTGCGCAATTCGGCGCGAACCGCCGCGACGGTCGCCGCAACGATTTCTCGTTCATTATGCGCCGGTATGACGATCCCGATCCGGCCGCGCGTCAGCGGCGGCGGGGCCGGCTTGGCGGTTTCCGCGAAGGCCGCGACCACTTCAGCGAGAAGAAAGGCTCCGGCGACAAAAAGCGCGATCGCAGCGGCCGTCGCCAGGAAAATAATAAGGGCGCTCATGACGCGCGCTCCGTTCCGATCGCTTCGGCGAAGTGCGTCTCGATCAACGCAGCGATCTTATCAATATCGTGGCGTGCGAAG
>JAGRED010000024.1 GCA_020446725.1 Parvularculaceae bacterium
CCGTTAAACCCGACGCATACGGAATTCTTGCGCGCGCTGTCCGTGCCGTGCCAGCGGATCGACATCCAGCTTTCAACGACACCGAGGTCCTGCGACAGGATTGCGCCGGCGTCGCCATAGGCGCCGAGCGCCTTGCCCGGAAAGAAGCTCGTCGCGGTCGCGGGCGCGAGATCGCCGACCCAGCGCCCGTTCAGCCGGCCGCCGAACCCTTGCGCCCCGTCCGCAAGCATGAAGAGGTTCTTGCGCCGCGCGATCTCACCGATCGTCACGTAATCGGCGGGCGATCCGAAAAGATCGACAGGGATCACCGCCGCCGGCCGCAAGGCGCCCACGCGTTCAATCTCGTCGATGCGGCGGGCGAGATCGTCCGGGTCCATATTGAAGGTCGTCGGATCGACATCGACAAATACCGGCGTCGCGCCGGTCAAAAGCACGGCGTTCGCGGTCGCATTATAAGAGAACGCCGGAAGGAACACCGCATCGCCCGTGTCGACGCCGGCGGCGAGCAACGGAATGATCAGCGCCGCGGTGCCGCTCGCGCAGGCGACGGCCGCCGCAGCGCCGGTCCTTTCAGCGAGAAGCGCTTCAAGCTCTTCGATTTCCGGCCCGGCGATGTAGCGGCCGTGATCGAGAACGGCCTGCAGGCGCGCTTCGATGCGGCCGCGAATTCGGCGCTGCTGGGCTTTCAGATCGATGAAGGAAATCTCGCCGACATCGGTGTCCCCGGCGAGCATCAGATTGGCGACGCCGTTCATGCGATCATCCTGTCGGCCTGGCCGGCGACAGCCAGCGCATCACGTTCGCGCTCGATGGCGCTCGCCCAGTCGATAGCGGCCCGGCCGGCCTTGCCGTCCACCATGGTGCGCGCGCCGTCGAGAACGGACGCGAAGAACGCCTCGACGCTTTTCGCAAGCGGATCGGCGAACGCCTGTTCGATAAGACCGCTGCGGTCGCGCAAAGCGCCAGGCGTCGTATCGACGACGCGCCGCGCGACGAAATCGATTTCGATCTCCCCGTCATCATAGGCGAGACGCAAAAGCCGCCGACGCGCTTCGGACCGGCGGCTCGCCGTGAACGAGCACCTGGCGCCGTCGGCGAATACAAGCGTCGCGATCGTTTCATGACGATCGCCGCAGGCGGCGAAAGACTGCGGTCGACCGAAGCCGAAGAACCGGGCGATGTCGAGATCGTGGATCATCAGATCGAATACGACCGACACATCCTCGCCCCGGCCGCAAGGCGGACCGCAGCGCGCGAATTCAATGACGCGCGGGCGCGCGGAAGGCCTCGGCAGATCAAGCGCGGCGAGAATGAAGCGTTCCTGATGGCCGACCTGCAGGACGAGAGAATTTTTCTCGGCGATCGCATTCAGCGTATCGGCTTCGGCGACGGTCATCGCGAGCGGCTTTTCGACATAGACATGCCGGCCCGCTTCGAGCGCTTCTTTGGCGAGGCGGTAATGCGTCGGCGCCGGCGCCGCGATCGTCACCGCATCAACGCTGGCGAGAAGGTCGGAAACGTTGCTGAAAGTCCCGACATCATGGCGACGTGCGAGCGCGCCGGCGCGCTCTGAATCAATATCGAAGACGCCCTGAAGATCCGCTCTGTCGGAAGCTGCATGTTTTGCGGCGTGAAACGCGCCGAACACCCCCGCGCCGACGACGCCCGTCTTCAGCCTGCTCTTCACGCGAAACGCTCCGCCACATTGACCGTCCCGGCGACCATAGCGGCGCCCCCTTAACGGCGAAACGCCTCGGCGAGGCATCGCCTTCAAACTATGTTTCGGGCTGTTTCAGTCTAATTTTCAATACGATCGCGGTTTTTCTTGAGTTCGTCCGCCAATAGGAAAGCGAGCTCAAGCGCCTGCGTCGCATTGAGACGGGGGTCGCAGTGGGTGTGATAGCGGTCGGCAAGGTCGCTTTCGGAGATGTCCTGCAGGCCGCCGAGGCACTCGGTCACATTCTGGCCGGTCATCTCCAGGTGGACACCGCCCGGATAGGCTCCCTCCGACCGGCAGATCGAAAAGAATGAATCGATCTCGGAACGAACATCGTCCAGCCGCCGGGTCTTGAAGCCGTTCTCGGCCTTGATCGTGTTGCCGTGCATCGGATCGCTCGACCAGATGACGGTCCGCCCCTCCGCCTGGATCTTGCGGACGAGCGGCGGCAATCCCTTGACGACATCCGCAGCGCCGAAGCGCGCAATCAGCACGATCCGGCCCGCCTCGTTGCGCGGATTCAAGGCGTCAAGCAGACGGATGAGTTCGTCCGGCGCGAGCGAGGGACCGCATTTGATCCCGATCGGGTTTTCAACGCCGCGGCAGAATTCGACATGCGCGCCGTCGACCTGTCGCGTGCGGTCGCCGATCCAGATCATGTGCGCCGAGGTGTCGTACCAGCGCCCGGTCGTTGAATCGATGCGCGTCATCGCCTGCTCAAACCCGAGCAGCAGCGCTTCATGGCTGGTGTAAAAATCAACTTCGCGAACCGCGCGCACTTCCTTGCCGGTGATCCCGCACGCTTCCATGAAATTGAGCGCTTCGGAAATGCGGTCGGCGAGCGCGCGATAGCGGTCAGCCTGCGGATTGCCGGACACGAATTCAAGGTTCCAGCGATGGACGTTATGAAGATCGGCGTAACCGCCGCCGGCGAAGGCGCGAATGAGATTGAGCGTCGCGGCGGCCTGGCCATAGGCCTTCAACAGCCGCGCTGGATCGGGCGTGCGCGCCGCGGGTTCAAATTCCATCCCGTTGATGTTGTCGCCGCGATAGCTCGGCAGCGTGACGCCGTCGATCGTTTCGGTCGGCGCCGAACGCGGCTTTGCATATTGACCCGCGATGCGGCCGATTTTGACGACCGGCAAACCGCCGCCGAAGGTCAGCGCGACCGACATTTGAAGAAGAATGCGAAAAGTGTCGCGGATCGTGTTCGGGTGAAATTCCTTGAAGCTTTCCGCGCAATCGCCGCCCTGAAGAAGGAACGCCCGCCCCTCGGCGACGCGCGCCAGTTCAGATTGCAGCGTGCGCGCCTCGCCCGCGAAAACGAGCGGCGGATAGCCGGACAACTCGCCCTCGACCGCCGAAAGGGCGGCCGGGTCGGGATAATCCGCCGGCATATGGCGTGCGGGCTTTGACCGCCAGCTGTCAGGGCTCCAGGACATTCAACCTCCAGGTCCGGAATTCATAGGACCCGCCTTACTGCACCGCAACATCGAAAATGCCGCAATTTCAATCATGTGAACTGACCTGCCGGCGCGATCTGTTAAGAAGCCCCGCACTGTAAGGAGCGAAAAATGAAAAGAGTTCTATTCATCGCGGGCGGACTGCTTCTCGCCGCGGCTGGCGAAGCCGCGGCGCAGCGCGATTTCAGCGCCGTTGAGATCAAGACGACCGAGGTCGCGCCCGGTCTTTATATGCTTGAAGGCGCGGGCGGTAATATCGGCCTCTCGGTCGGGCCCGACGGCGCATTTCTCATCGACGACCAGTTCGCGCCCCTTTCGGAAAAGATCATGGCCGCGGTCGCCAAAGTGAGCGACAGCCCGGTCAGGTTTCTGATCAACACCCACTGGCATGGCGACCACACTGGCGGGAACGAACCCTTTCATGCAGGCGGGGCTGTCATCGTCGCGCATGACAATGTCAGGAAGCGTCTGCAGGAAGGGCTGAAACGCGATTCAGGCGATAATACGCCGCCAGCGCCGAGCGCGGCCCTGCCGGTCATCACCTTCTCGCAGACGGTGACCTTCTACTGGAACGGTCAGGACATCGCGATCCGTCACCCCGACCCGGCTCACACCGACGGCGACGCAATCGTGCGCTTCAGCCCCGCGAATGCCGTTCACATGGGCGACACGTATTTCAACGGCGGCTATCCGTATATCGATCTTGAATCCGGCGGCGACCTTGACGGGTTGATCGCGGCGCAGGAAGCGACGCTCACCGTCACGGACGACAAAACGAAAATCATCCCGGGGCATGGCCCCCTGGCGTCAAAAGCGGATCTCGCCCGCTATGTCGTGATGCTCAAAGAGGTGAGAAAGCGCATCCAGGCGCTGATCGACAGCGGCGCCGACGAGGAAGCCGCCGTGAAAGCCGATCCGCTAAAAGATCTCAACGCCGAGTGGGGAACGGGCTTCATCAAGGGCGACGCGATGACCCGCACCGCCTATCGCTCCCTCTCCCGGAAATAATCCGCCTGCCCGGCGCGAAATAGGAAACGCCCGCGAAGGGGACCGCGGGCGTTACCGTTATCGCTCGTTCAGGGGCGAGCTTGGAGCTTATGATTTGATCGTCGCATCGACGATCGTGTCACCCTGGATGCGACACTCAGCGACTTTCGTCTCGCCGCCGCTCGTCGGGATGAGTTTCACCTTGAGGGTGCGCACCGAGGCGCCTTTGAGGCTGACGAATTTGGTGCGGAACTCATCGGCCGGCGCGAGGCCTTGCGCCTGCAGCGCCGAGGCGCACAGGGAGATCTGATCCTGGGTGCTCGAAGCGTTGGCGGGGACAGAGCCGAGGGCCACGGCGGCGACGGTCGCGATCAGAAGTTTTTTCATTGCATGTTTCCCTTTCAGGTTGGCGGCGAACGCGTTTGGCTTGTTTTTCTCAATCTTGTGATCCTATTTACTATTGTTTTTTAAAGTGTCAAGATCATTTTTGTCAGGAGGCGAAAAATTTGGTAGCGTCGCTCCCTGAAAAACTGAGCCGCCTGCGAAAAAATGGCGGCCGCTAGGGAAACGCCTTAGAAAAGGGCTGAAATGTCAAGGACTTATAATCAGGATTGCGTTCTAGCCTATTCCTTCGACCTGTTGGGCGAACGATGGACGTTTCTGATCCTGCGGGAGCTTTTCCTTGGACCCCGGCGCTTTGGCGACCTTCATGCGGCGCTTCCGGGCATTGGCACCAATCTGCTCAGCAAACGGCTGAAGGAGCTTGAAGAGGCTGATCTCATCGCCTCGACGGGCGATGGAAGAAACCAGTACCGGCTCACCGACGCCGGCGAAGCGCTCCGCCCGACCGCCCGCGCCCTGATGTTCTGGGCGATCGAATATTTCATGAACCGCCCCGAGCCTTCCGCCCCCAAGGAATGCATTTTCTCAAACGATCTCGTTCCGGATTCGGTCGCGCTCGCGGTTGAGATGTTCGCCAATAAATGCACGATCCCGCACGCCAATTACGTTCTCCATCTGAAGATCGACGAGAATTCCTACACCTATTATTTCATGAACAATGAAATGACCGCGCGCCGCGGCGCCGATACGCCGGCGGTCGCCCGCATCGAAACCGACGTTGCGACGCTGATGATGGCGATGCGCAGCGAGATCTATATCGACGATACGCGCAAGCGCTCGAAACTCTCCGGCGACCCCGACGTGCTTGAACATTTCATGAAAAGCTTCATGCCCGGAGCCGAAGTCGCTTTCGAGGTCTCCGAAATCATCAAGCAGCATAACCTTGAACGGACGGTCTCCGCCGATCGCGTCAGGAAATCGAAGGCAATGGCGTAGCCCGCGCCGCGTCGAGATAGCGGACCGCGACAGGCTTCACCGACCCTTCGGGAAAATCAAATAACAGCGGATTGCCGGTCGGGATTTCAACCTCGACGATCTTGTCGTCCGATACGTTGAGCAGAAGCTTGACCAGCGCGCGCAATGAATTGCCATGCGCGGCGATCATCAGCGAGTCGCCCTTCTTCAGGCGCGGCGCGATTTCGCCTTCCCAGATCGGCGTGACCCGCGCGAGCGTCGTTTTCAGGGACTCGGTCGCGGGAACCGCATCGCCGAGCGCTGCGTAACGCGGATCGCGTGCGGGATTGAACGGGCTGTCAGGATCGATCGGCGGCGGCGGCGTGTCATAGCTTCGCCGCCAGATTTTCACCTGTTCGTCGCCGTGCTTTTCAGCCGTCTCTTTCTTGTTGAGTCCCGTAAGGCCGCCATAATGGCGTTCGTTGAGGCGCCAGCTCTTGGTGACGGGCAGCCACATCATATCCATTTCATCGAGCGCGATGTTGAGCGTGCGGATCGCCCGCTTCTGCACCGACGTATAGGCGCCGGCCCAGGCGACGCCCGTCTCCTTGAGCAACTGGCCCGCCTTTTTCGCTTCCGCCCTTCCCTGTTCGGTCAGATCGACATCGACCCAACCGGTGAACCGGTTTTCAAGGTTCCATTCGCTTTGTCCGTGACGAATAAGCGCAAGCCGGGTCATTGGCGGTTTGTCCTTCAATTCAGC